>CAYYHT010000199.1:0-10737 GCA_964471355.1 uncultured Enterobacteriaceae bacterium | reverse complement strand
CCCCGTCGACCCGCGCTTCGAGGTGTTCTGGGGAGAGTTCGGCAGCACGGCTCGGGGCTTCGACAATGCCAACAACCACTCGGTGGTGGTCAAGCTGAGTTACGGCGAAACCAGCGCGCTGTTCACGGGCGACCTGCAAGACGCGGGCATTCAAGAACTGCTTGGCCGTGCGGACCGTTCAGCACTCGACGCCGATATCTACCAAGTAGGCCACCACGGCTCACACAACGGCACGACACGCGGACTTCTGTACGCTGTCAGCCCTGCTTATGCGGTCATCTCGATGGGGCCGGCGGACCGCCAAGGAGGCTTCACGGCTCACGCTCATGGGCATCCGCGCCGCGAGATTGTGGACATGCTCGAGAGCGAGCTGAGCGCCCAGCGCAACGAGCCTGTGGATGTGCCTGTGGCCACGGGCCAGCGCACGTTCACGAACACGCGCATCTACAAAGCCCTGTACGCGACCGGATGGGATGGAGATGTGGTGATGGAGCTGTTCGCCGACGGCACGGTTCGAGTGTGCGAAAAGGGAGTGTGCGCAGAACCAACGGGAGGCTAGAGGGCGCGACCAACCACGAGAGTCCGATGTTCGTACGCCTGTTTTCCCTGTTGACCCTGACGCTATGTCTTGCAGCTCCGGCGCTCGCACAAGAGCCTCCAGCGTCCGTCGAGGACGTTCCAACCGAGGCACCAGCCTCCGATGAGCTGCTGGGCAACTACACCGAGGACGTCACCTCCGCGGCGGCCAAGTGGACCGATGCCCTCGCGGCGACCCCTCGCTTGGTCAGCCTGCAAGCGCAAAGCGACGCAAAGCGACAGCTGCGAGACCAGCTGGCGGACCGGCTCAAGCTGCTGGGCGAGAAGACCTTTTCGAACCGCGAATGGAAGAGCTATTGGGAACAGCAAGCCACCACCGCCGACGCCCTCGCCGCCGCGATGAGCAAGGCCAACGCGCCACGGTCACAGCTTGATGGCCTGGCCGCGTGGTCCGCGCTGGCCAAAGAAAAGATGGTCAACCAGGACAAGTACTTCGCGGCCATCGAGTCCGAGCGGGACGCGCTCGAGGACCGTCTCGAGGCGACGCTCGAGGCCAAGGCCGCCACCGAGGACACCGTCGATGCGGCCGTCAGCGACCCCAATCCATATGAAAGGCGTCGCATTCGACTGCTGGACCTCGAGAGCCGCATCGAAGCGCAGACGGCCAAGCGCGACCTGGCGAACTCCGAGATCGCCTTCATCGAGCGCCAGCTTGAGAGCGAAGCCATCTTGGCCACCGCCCTCGACAAAGACCTTGAGCTGGCCCAGACCGAGCTGAAGATCGCGAACGGGCAAGCCAGCTCAGAGAGCCCGTGGGGCCTGTTGTGGGCTGGGCTCGCCACCAAGTCGGCCCACAAGGTCGAGAAGATTCACGGCGAGTCCCAGTACGGCCGCCAGCGCGAGCGCAGTCGCCAGGTCGAGCTGGGCCTGTCGACCTCTCAAGTGGACTTCCGCAAGGACCGAATCGCGCACCTCAAGGCCGAGCACAAAGAGGCCGGTTCTGCCAGCACGTGGATTGCGGCCACCTGGGAGACCATGCTGGAGTGGCTGCGCCTGAGGGCCTGGAAGATCGTCATCGGGCTGTTCTTTGTCTACATCGGGGTGCGCTTTGCCCTGCGCATGACCACCCACGCGGTCAAGCTCATCTTGGAGCGGACGGACGACGACCCGGACGTCGATGACGACGCCGACCAGCGCCGCGAGACCTTGGCCGAGGTGTTCTCTGGCGTCACACGCATCGCCATCTACATCGTCGGTGGGCTGATCGCGCTCGAACAGATCGGCATCAATACAGGCCCCATTCTGGGCAGCGTCGCCATCTTGGGACTGGCCATTTCATTCGGCTCGCAGAACCTGGTTCGCGACGTCGTCAACGGCTTCTTCATCTTGCTCGAGAACCAGTACGCTGTTGGCGACGTGGTCACGATCAACGGCAAGACCGGCGGCGTCGAGAAGATCACCATCCGCTCGACCTGGGTCCGTTCGTGGACCGGCGACCTGCACTGCATCCCCAACGGCTCCATCAACTTGGTCAGCAACCTGACCCGTGGCTGGGCCCGCGCGCATGTCGAGATTGGTGTCGCCTATGACAGCGACCTGAAGCTGGTGCGCGATGTGATCAACCGGGTCGGAGAAGAGATGTACGCCGATGCCGAGTGGAAGGACTTGCTCGAAGAGGCCCCGCAGTGGGTCGGCGTCACCGCCCTGCAGGACTCGGCGGTCGAGGTGCGCTGCCAGGTCAAGGTCGGTCCCGGACAGCAATGGGGAGCCGAGCGCGAGCTGAATCACCGCCTCAAGCTGGCATTCGACCAAGCCGACCGCAGTCGCCTAGTCCCGCTTGGTCGCCTCGCCGCGCAGCTGTCGCAGCGGATCGGGCACATCTTCTTCGGTGCCTTGGCGGGGCAGACGGTGCGCCTCGCGGGCGCGCTCTCCGATCCACGCGGCAATCCAAGTGACGGCCGCCCAGTCGCCTTGTGCGACGACGGTCTTCTGGCCCGTGCGGGTGTCTATCAGCAGCAGATGGTGTTCCCCTGCTCGCCGCTCGACCTGGGCCATGACCTGATCCAGCGGAATGCCACCGGTCGGGTGGCGCAGTGTTCTTTGGTCGATCTCGAGTGTGACCTTGCTCTGGAGCAGTGACGTGGGCCACGCCAGCAGCAGTGCGACGCCAACACCGATGACCACCGATGCGACGCCAGCGACAAAGCCCGACGACAGTGGGCCAAAGGTGAGCAGGGCGGCCAGGGTCGTGATGCTGTGGCTCGAGATCAGCAGCGGCGTCAGCGGGGCGGCAAGCACCGCGATGAGTGAAAACAGCAAGATGCCCTTGCCGATCCATTCCTCTTGCGACCAGCTCGGCCCGTCCAGGGTGAAGGTCCAGCGGTCGACCGACGCCTCGCTCTGTACGGTTCCGGGCGCACCGCGGGACAGGTCGGTGGCCCACGGAGCCGCGGAGTCGGGCTCACGCAGCTCCAGCGCAGCAGAGAGCGCCGCCGCTTCGCCCTCGGTCAGCTGCACCTCACGCGCGTGCTCAGTCGAGCCCAACCTGACCGTCGAGCCCTTGACAAGCACCTTGCCCTCGACCGTCTCCCACCCACCAAAACGCCCCAGGCGCCACTGGACGGCGCCATCATCAAAGCGCAGCTCCAGCAGCGGTCCCTCGGGCAGCAGGTCATCGAGCAAGGTCAGCCACAGCGCCACGCTGGGCGCAGAGAAGGCCGCGAGCAGCAGGATGAACAGCCCAAAGGCAAAGGTCTCTTCAACGAGTCGGTCCACCGTCCCATCGATCAGTCCCACGCCCACAAAGGTGCTCAAGATGCCCAAGGTGATCGCTGGGGTCATCCAGTCCGATGCCACCACCCCACGCAGGCGGCCAGACCACAGCAACGGACGCCCTTCACTTGAGTACAGCGTGTTCGACACTACTCCCACTGCTCCATGACGGTGATTTCAGACGGTCGATCGGCCTTCCACGCCGCCTTGAGGATCTCTCGACCGCGCCCCTGCCGCGCAAAGACCGCCTCGACAGGCCCCACATGGGCGGACCACGCCTCGGTGAACGTCGCCACCACCTCACGTGACCGTCCCAAGGCGGCGGGAACCGGCCACACATCGCCCATGGGCTCAATCAACAGGTAGCGGGGATAGCGAATCGGCCCGAACAGCTCGGCGACGGCTTCCGCAGATGCTTCGTCGGCGTTTCTGAGCGCGCCGCCATCGACCGACAGTTCGACGTCGAGTGCCTCGGACAGCGCCCGCAGCATGGCATCGCGCCGCTCATTTGGGTCGGGCTGTCGGCGCTGCAGCACCAGGGCAACCACAGCCGTTGTGAGCGAGGCCACCCCCGTCACAGCCGCCAACGGCAGGCTCACGACTGCTGCGGCCAGGCCAATGGACGCAATGGCAAGCACGCCTGCAACGCCCTTCAGACCCGAGACCCTGGCGCCGCGGCGATGCACAGTCACCACCAGTGACGTGGACTTCGCCTGCTGCACCTTGGTGGCCTTGGGCATGACCACCCGGGTGCCGGTGGCCACGGCCCCCTGAAGCTGCCACTGCTTGCTATTCGAGAAGTCGGTGCCCACCGACCACAGCTCGGCGATGGCCACCGGGTCGGCAAGTCTGGCAACCATGCGCTCCTGAATCGCATCGATCTGGCGCGCGACCTCGGCAACATCCAGGGTGAGCGTCGGATCGATGCGGTCCAATCCCGCCCGAATGCGTCCCACGGCGTCGATGCCGAGGGTGTTCTCGTGCCGGTCCCCGAGTCGGTCCAGCATGCGCTCGCCGCCAGGCAAGCCCGGCGCCAGCACCGCCACCTCCCACAGGCTCGCCACCTTGCTGGGATCTTGCGGGTCCAAGCGAAGCGCCCGCCCACGCACCTGATTCACGGTGATGCTGGCGACGATGCCGGTCAGGTCGACCACACAGTTCACAGCGGGACAATCCCACCCCTCTCCCAGCAGATGCCGAGTGCCCACCAGGCACCGGGTCAGCCCCTCACTCAGCAGCTCGGTCACCAGCGCAACGCGCTCGCTGGTGCTCCATCCGCTGACGTCCAGCTCGTGGTGTCCGTCCACCACCTGCCACGCCAGATCGGGAAAACGCCGCTCGACCTTGGGCCACAGATCATCATCGATCCAACACACCGATCCGGTCACCAAGATCGGGTCGGTCCGGTCCGTGTCCTCGTCCACAGTGAGCGCCCGCATGACCGCACGCGCAGACAATCGGCCGCCTTCGGTGTCTCGGTCGGTGATCACCAGAGCCCGCAGGCTGTCCGGACGCACTCTCTGCTCGTGTTTGAGAATGCTGAGGCAGCCCCGAAGCCGGGTATGACTGGCCGCCAGAGCCCTCCACCCCAGGTCATCGGCCAGCTCGACCGAGTCGCCGCGAACCTTGATGCCCAGCGCAGCCAGCGGTTTTCGCACCTGCTTGCCCATAGCTCGATGCAGCACCAGGGCCCGATCGTAGAGTGTGGGTTGCACCGAGAACGCGGGGTCCGAGGGCAGATCGGCCGGAAGCTCCGCGCCAGAGGCGAGCTGAGTGCGGCACAGGGCGACGAGCAGGTCGTCATCTTGCGCAAAGCGGGCCTCGGTCAACTCCCACAGGTCCTCGTGCAAGGCGACCAGTCTCCACGCGAGCAGCGCGGCCGAGTGCTCGTCCTCCAGGGCAGTCAGGCGCTGGGCCGCGGCCACTAGATCGGGCACGTCATCGGGGTCAGCCAACACCGGCCAGATCAATTCCTGGTACGGACATAGATAGCCCCCGCGCACCAACGGCGGAGTTCGGACTCGGACCGGGTCAGCGCCCACCAACGTGACGAACTGGTCCCATCCCGGATGCCCAAACGGTGCCGTGCCCGTCAGGCCGAGCACCCTGTGATCGCCGTTGATGCGGGCGAGTAGCTCACGCCCCCAGGTGCCACACAGATGGTGCGCCTCGTCGAGCACCACCAGAGCACCGGGCGCGAACTCGTCCTTGGCCGCATAGGTCGAGACCGCAACGGGCGCTTCGGCGCCCGAGTCAAGCGAGACCAGGTTGGCATCGATGCGTGACTGCCACTGCTGAACCAGGGCCGTCGTTGGCACCCGAACCTCGACAGGTCGCTGCATCGCTGCGGCGATGTGAAGCGCGCAGCGGGTCTTTCCCGATCCCGGTGGAGCCACAATGCAGATGCGGCCACCATCGGCATTCAGGGCTGCGACCGCCTGCTCAGTCGCGCTGCGCTGGTACGGGCGCAGCGACGACCCTGCGTCCACATCTGCCCAAAGCTGACCTCCACTCGGCATCGGCGCCATTGTCACATCGCTGCACCCGCGCAGGTTGCGCAAACCTTCGGCGAAACGCGATTTGTGCTCAAAGGCCCGTGTCCCAAGCCGATTGCACCATCGGAGGGCGTTGTGGCCGTACACCCGTGGTTCAGACAACTCGAGGCATTCTGCCTGCAGCATCCGGTGACCCGTCATCCGATGCTTCAAGCCTTTCGCCGATCCACGGTCACTTGGGAGCAGACCCGCTGCTTTGGGCTGCTGTACTACCCACACATCTTGCACACGCGCCGCTACCAGGCCGCGGCCCTCGCCACGTGCAACGAGGCCCACCTGCAGACGCCTCTGGCCTCGCTCGTCTATGACGCGAGTGGCGGCGGGGCCCCTTCGCGCTCCGACGCCTCGATCTACCGGCAGTTCCTGCTGGCCCTGAGGGTCGATGCTCAAGCGGCCAGTCAGCTCACTCCACTGCCCGCCGTGGAGCGCTACGTCGATACCCATATTGCGCTGTGCAATGCCGACGGACTGACAGCCCTCGCCGTTGCAGGGCTGGCTATGAAGTGGCCCATTCCGGCGATGTACGAGAAGCTGCTCACCGGCTTGACGGTCTTTCCCGAGCTCGATGGCAATGCCCTCGAGCTGTTCGAGACCCACATCGAGAGGGACAGCAAGCATGCCAAGCGCGTTGTCCTGGCGATTGCGCCGTTGATTCGCACCGCCGACGACCGCAACCGTCTGAGCTCGGCCATCGTGGCATCCCTCGACGCCCAGTACCTGATGATGGATGAGCTGTGGGAGGCCGTGATCGCCGTGCAGCATGGACACGTCAGTCGCAGCAAGCGCGTCGCGTCGAACTAGTACCCAGGCGGTTTTCGTGTCACCAGCAGCCGAATCTCGGACATGTCCTCCATGGAGTACTTGATGCCCTCGCGGCCTAGGCCGCTGTCCTTGACCCCGCCGTAGGGCATGTGGTCCACGCGCCAGCTGGGAATGTCGCCGATGACGACCCCGCCCACGTCCAGTTCATCCCAGGCTTTCTGAGCCTTGAAGATGTCGCGCGTAAAGATGCCAGCCTGCAGGCCGAAGCGACTGTCGTTCACCTCGGCAAGTGCCTCGTCGAAGTCACCAAACGGGGTCAGCAGGGCGACCGGCCCAAACGCCTCTTCTGCGTAGAGATCGCAGCTGCGTTCGACCCCCTCGAGCAGGGTCGCCTCGAGCATCACGCCATCGCGCCGGCCTCCGCACAGCACAGTGGCCCCGCGGCCCACGGCATCGTCGATCCATTTCTGCAGGCGAATCGCCTCACCCTCGCTAATCATCGGACCGATAAACGTGGTTGGATCGCGGGGATCGCCCATCTTGAGCTGGGAGGTCGCCGCCACCAGCTTGGCCTTGAAGCCGTCGTAGATGGACTCGTGGATGAGGATTCGCTGCACGCCAATGCAGCTCTGGCCCGACTGATAAAAGGCGCCGATCACGATGCGGCCCACAGCGTCATCGATGTCGGCATCGGCATCGACAATCACCGCTGCATTGCCGCCGAGCTCGAGCACGACCTTCTTGCGGCCAGCCTTGGCCTTGAGGGCCCAGCCGACTGCCGGCGATCCGGTGAACGACAGCAGTTTGAGGCGATCATCGGTGGTAAATAGACCCGCCCCTTCGCGCCTGCAGGGCAGGATGCTGAAGGTGCCCTTGGGCAGATCGGTCTCGGCCAAGACCTCGCCAATGACGAGCGCTCCGATGGGGGTGCGGCTGGCGGGCTTGAGCACAAAGGAGCAGCCCACGGCCAACGCCGGAGCCACCTTGTGGGCGGCGAGGTTCAGCGGAAAGTTGAACGGCGAGATGAACGAGCACGGCCCCACCGGTACGCGTTTCCACATGCCGGTGTACCGCGACGCCCGCTCGCTAATGGCCATCTCGAGGACCTCGCCCGTCATGCGCACCGACTCCTCGGCGGCGTAGCGGAAGGTGTCGATGAGCCGAGTCACCTCGCCTCGAGCATCTTTGATGGGCTTGCCCGCTTCGATGCACAGCGCGTCGGCGAGCTCGTCATAGCGCTCGGTGAAGCGGGCCACGCAGTGGTTGAGCACCGCTTGCCTGCGCCAAGCCGGCCACCGTCGAAACTCATCGAACGCGGTCTGTGCCGCACCAATGGCCTCGTCGATCGCAGCGGCATCGGCCAGCGCGACTCGGGTTGCCACCTCACCGCTGTACTTGTCGAGTACTTGCAGGTCGGTATTGGGCATGCGCGCTTCGCCGGCGAGCCAGTAGGGGTAGGTCTTGGCGAGCATCACAAACTCCCGCAGTGCGGCGCTAGTTGACCCGTGAGAGGGCCTGTTTCAGGGCTCCGATCATCAGCGCGTCGGCACCAGGAGGTCCAGCCGTCTGCACGCGATCGAAGTAGGCCATGAGCCAATAGAAGAACATGCGTGGGCTGCGGCTCTTGCCCGCAGGCGCCAGCACGGCGATCTTGTTCCAACCTTCGACAAACGCGACGCCCAAGCGACGCTCCGTCTCCCATGCATCGTTCAGCTTGGTGGCCAGGGCCTGGTCGACGTGGTGAGCGCCGAAGATGCCCTTGGGACACGGGTCGCCCTGTGGCAGCCAGGTGCCATCGACCTGGGGTCGCATGGGGAAGGAGCGGCACACCATCGGCCGGTGGGCGTGCACCGTGCAGCGAAGCCCCTCGTCAGGAGGAGCCAGGAAGATGCAGCCGTTGCCCTGCTCGCCTAGGTCTTGTTTGCCCAGGCACAGCTCATAGTCCTGGTCGTCAGCACCCATGCGGATGCCGTCGCCCTTGTCCGACGGCAACAGAAAGGCGAACTCGAGCGGCGAGCGACCGCTGCCTGCACTCAGTCGGTGCACGTCTGCCGGAGTAATGGCGACGCGGTACTCAAAACAGCAGGTTGCCCCTGGGCATTGTGCGCAGGGACTCGTGTCTAGCGGTTCAGGTATCAAGGTGTTTTGGTCACTTGAGCGTGGTTGCGCCATAGGTCTGAAGCAGGGCGTTCATGTCGGTGCTGCGCAGGTCGACGCCGGTGCCAGCCGGCACGAACACGATTTCCTTGCCCTTGAGGGACTCGGCTACCTTGAGCTTGACCATGCTGCGGCCGCCCGAGCCGGCCATTGCCTTGGCCTTGGCGGTCAGCCCTTCGGCACTCGCGCGCTTCTCGGCCAAGATGGCCTCGGCCTGTTTTTCGCGCTCGAAGAAGATGGCGTCGGCCTCGAGACGCTTGCGTCCAGCCACGCCCTTGGCGTCCTCGACAGCTTGGGACACGCGTCCCTTGGCCTTCTCGAGGTCGCGCTCCATCTCGGCACCCGCCGCTTCGGTCTCGGCAACAAGGCGTGAGGCCTCTTGCTCGGCGACCTTCTTGTCCTTGATCGTCTGCTCATATTCGGGGTTGAACTTGTGCTCACCGAGCAGGACCTGCTCGACGATGATGCCCTCTTGGTTGAGGATCAGGCTCAACCGCTCGCGGGCCTGTTCGCCCATCGCAAAACGCCGCTCTGCCGCGTAGTACTCCTCGGAAGTCAGCTGGTTGAGCACATCGCGCACGACGGTACGGGACACAGGTCGCACGAGCTTCTCTTGAACCTCGTCGGTGCTGGTGCCGACAAAGCGGGCGATGTACGGCGCCATGGTCGGATCGATGTTCCAGGCGATGGTGACGTTGACGCTGATGTCGTTGCCGTCGATGGTCTTGAAGCGCAGCGAATCGTCGCCGACGCGACTGCCCTCGCCATGCTCGCGGGTCATCTGCAGGTTCTGCAGGCCGACGTCGTAGATGTACCAATCCGACAGCGGACGGAAGAAGAAGTAGGTGCCGCCCTGAGGATAGATGTCATCCTGGACGCCCTTGCTGCCGATGACCGTGGCCTTGACCACGCGCACGCCAATTTCAGTGGATTCGGTCGAGGCCGAGCACGCCGTCAGGCCAAGCAGGCCCACGGACAGCAGCAATGCTGCGAGCTTGTTGCGCATCTACCAGCCCTCCAACAGTGAGTTCAGGTCAAGTGGGTTCATCGCATTGGCGCCCGTCGTCGAGATGATGATCACCTGCGTTCCGTCGATGGCTTCGGCCATCTCGAGGCCGACGAGGTTGCCCGCGCCCGCGGCTTGCAGAGCGGCATTCTCGAGTTTGGTGCCCTCGGCTTGGGCAAGGGCCACCAACAGGTCGCCATCGGCCACCCTTTGGCGGTAGTACAGGTCAGCCTCGGCGGCGATCTTGCGCACGTCGGTCTTGCCACTCTCTGACGCGATGCCGATGGTCGCTCCGCCTTCGGCGAGCACCCGGTTCTTTTCGGCTTCACGGCTGGCGCTGACGGCCTCGGCCTGGTTCTTGAAGACCTTTTGGTCCTGAATCTTGCGGGCCTCGATCGCACTCTGGTAGCGCTGATCGTAGGTGTAGTGCCGGACCAGAACGGCCCAGATCTCAATGCCGAACTTCTCGACATCAACGGACAGGGCTACGCGGGCGTCCTCGGCCGCGCGCATGCGCTTTTGCTCGCTGTAGAAATCCTCGGCATTGAGCCGACCGAGCGTCTCGCGAAGGATCTTGTCCGCGCGACGCTGCACGATCTTGCTCTCGTACATCTTGCCTGCGCCCACCTCGGTCAGCACCAGGTAGGGGTCGGAAATGCGGTACAGCACCGAGACGTCAACGACCACTTGGTAGCCCTCGGAAGTCTGGATGCGGATGGCCGGACCGTGCAGGTAGTCCTGGCGGTCGACGTGGGCCTGATCGGCGTTCAGCTCGAGAACCTGCAGGTCACGCGGGAACACGTGCATGCGCTCGTAGCCCGGAATGACCAGATGCAAGCCCGGGCTGTAGGTGCCCTTCTGCACACCCTGATGGGGGCCGAGGTAGACCTGCTTGACGCCAAAGTCGCCCGGGCCGACGTAGGTCGTCATGCTGAACCAGCTGACACC
>CAYYHT010000198.1:0-10824 GCA_964471355.1 uncultured Enterobacteriaceae bacterium | reverse complement strand
GGGGCAGCACTACGACCGCTTGGACCTGCTGATCAACAACGCGGCTCAGACGGTCCGCCGGCCTCCGGGCTTCTATGCACACCTGCTCGAGGCCGAACAGCAGGGACGCGAGGACATGCCGGCTCACGCGGCAGCCCTGCTTCGGCAACACGCCGACTGCATTGCACAGCTCGCACCCGCCAGCACACGCATGGCCGACGTTCCCGCCACCTGGACCGACACTGCAGCGGGAATCGGGCTTCGGCAGTCCGCACAGCTGTCGCAGCTCGGCTACCGGTACGACGCCGGCGCACACGACGATTCGGTCTTCCCCAAGGGAGCCCTAGACGCCGATGGACAGCAGGTAGACCACCGCACCATCAACAGCTGGCGCCTGCGTCTGGGAGAGGTTGGCATCGCCGAGATGCTCGAGGTTCAGCTCGTGAACGCGGTGGCTCCCTTCGTCCTGTGCAACGCGCTGATCTCGGTGATGCGGCGCCACAACACCGGTCAGAAGCACATCGTGAACGTGACCGCCATGGAGGGCAAGTTCCACCGGTTCAAGAAAGCCGACCGGCACCCGCACACCAACATGGCCAAGGCCGCGCTGAACATGCTCACCCACACCTCGGCGAGTGACTTCGCGCGCTCGGGCATCTTCATGAACGCCGTCGACACAGGCTGGGTCACCGACGAGGACCCAATCGAGCTCGCCGACTTCAAGCGCAGCTCCCACGACTTTCAGCCTCAGCTCGACATCGTCGATGGCGCCGCCCGCGTCTGCGACCCGTTCTTTGACGGCATCAACCAGGGAACCCACTGGTGCGGCAAGTTCCTCAAGGACTACAAGCCGATCGACTGGTGAGGGCCTGCTACCAGTTGGTGTCGCCCGCGACGTTGTCCGTGAAGCTGACGGTCGACAGGTCTGGGCGCAGCGGCTGAGCGGAGTTGTATCCAAACAGACCATAGGCGGCGGAGTGGCGCAGCTGCACGTCCAAGAACGCGAAGTCGGCATCGAGGTCCATGGCAACCGTTCCGGTATTCGTGGTGTCGTTGATGTTTCCCCCGTACTCGACGACTGTGTGGATCAGCTCGCCGTGCGCGAACTCTCCGATGCGGAGCCGATGCCAGTCACCGGGCGCTGGAGCAGCCTGCGCTGACGTCAACACGATGGGCTCTGCGGCCGTGCCATTCGCGTGCAGGGTGCCCTCGTTGTCGTAGCCGACCACAATGCCGGCTCTGTCGTCGAAGTACAGCTCGACTCCGGGCTCGATGGTCCACACGGGCGCGATGGTGCCCTGAATGCGAACGGTCCCATGCACCATCCACGGGACGGACAGCTTGCGCATGGTCACGTCGTGGAACAGCTCGGGCCAGTCGTAGATCCCGTTCACATGCACCCCGGGCTCGAAGTTTCCGGAGTAGAGGTTGTCCGCCATCACCGCATCGACGTTGGTGGAGTTGTCCATGCGCAGCGCACTGTCGTTGCTGGTGAAGGTGTTGTTGCTGATCAAGTCGACCGTCGCGTCGTGACGCAGCCGCAGGCCTGCCTGTTCGTTGTGCTCGAAGGTGGAGTCGACAATCGCTGTGGCATGCGCGATGCCGTCGAGCCGCAGCCCGTGCTCGCCGCTGTACCGAACCGTCAGACCGCGAATTTCGCCAATGTCGGGGCGATCGAAGGACACCGCGGTCTCGGTCCACAGCTGGCCCGCGTACTCGACCGTGAGCCCCTCGATGCCGTTTGGACCCATGTTGGCTTCCTCGCGGAAGTGCACGCCACCCCAGTCCCCGCGAGCCGGCGTGACGTTGTCCGAAGTGAACAACACCCCATTCGGACCGGGCTCGGTCTGCATATAGCCGTTGCCCACATCAAGGCTGCAGCTGCCGCCGAACTGGATTTCCAAGCCATCGGGCAAGGTCAACGTGGGGGACGACAGATCATTCACCCTGATGTCGTACCAAGGCATTCGAAACGGAATCGACTCGAAGGGCCAGGTGAAGTCCGAGTCGATGAGGACGTTGCCGCTGATGAAGATGCGCTCGTCTCCATTGCTGGCGTAGGTCGAGGTGCCGTCCAGAGCGCCAAGCTGCGACGGCGGCAAGATCATGACCGTCCCGGTGTTGTTCTCGACCGTGTTTCCCGACCACTGGGTGAGCTCGCCGTCGACCCGGATGGCGTGGTCTCGTCCTCCCTCGATGCGCGTGTTCACGACCGACGCACTGCCAAAGGCCTCGATGAAGATGCCCTCCTGCAGCGCGTTCTCGATGGTCACGTTCTGCAGCGGTACCGTTGGCGCCAAACGCGCATCGCTTCCGCGCACCCACACGCCGTAGTAGCCATCGCGGATGATGACCCCGTTGATCGAGCTGCCGGTGTCGAAGTCCTCGAAGGTCAACCCGTCCCAGTCCCCTGGCGAAGGCACAGCGAAGCGCGACTGCAAAATCACAGGATTCGAGGCCGCGTCGATGACCAGCTTTCCGGGCCGCTGGTCCCCCACATAGAGGTTGGCCGCTGGCCTGAATCCCATGACCACACCGGGCTCGAGGGTCAGGGTCGGATCGTCCACGCCACCAACCCGCAAGCTGCCGGCCACGTTGTACGGCACGTCCTGCGGGCTCCAGGTCGCGTCCTGCTCGACAAAGCCGCCGCGCACCTCGATGGCGTCGATCCAGTTGCCGGTGAAGCTGTTTCCGGCGCCGATGCTTCCCACGTCATCGGCGTCGATGTACAGCGGCGCGCCGATGTTGCCGTCAAAGGTGGTGTCTGTCAGCGCAACGAGTCGCGCGTCGTCGAGCTGAATGCCGTTGGTCACGAACCGGTCGATGGTGCAGTCGTGAACGGTGATCTCGGCGCCATCCAGCGCCAGAATTCCATTGCCCGGTCCGTCCGACAGGGCACAGTTTTCGACCAGCAGACTCGGCGCTCGAGTCCAGATGGCATTTCGCCCGTCATCGACATCGCGGAAGGTGAAGCCGCGCAGCTCGCTGCCGGTATCGTTCTCATAGAACAACAATGCGCCCGTCGGCACGCTGCCGCCGGCGCGAAACTCGACGCCATCGCGCGCGGTGCCCTGAATCACCATTCGGCCCGGCTCATTCCGAGCGACCTCAATGCGCGCGTTCGGCCCCGAGAACTCGACATCGACGCCATCGAGAATGGTCAGCGTGCTCTGGACCACGACCGGGCAGGTCACCCGGTGCGTCGCGTCAGCCGTCCAGGTCTCGGCGATGTCAATGACGCCGCAGTGGTCAAAGAAGCACTCCTCGTCGACGGCCCCATCGCAGTCGTCGTCCACGCTGTTGCCACACTGCTCGTCCGACACGGGATTGGCCGTGGCCTCGCTGTCGTTGCAGTCGGTGGCGTCTGTCGAGACACCGGGCCCGGGCACGCAGGACGTGGTCGGAGCTGTCGGGTCGCCAAAGGTGTCGCCGTCGAGGTCCAAGAAGAAGGTCAGCCCATCGATGGGCTCGTCGTCCACAGCGCCATCGCAGTCGTTGTCGATGTCGTCACACACCTCGTCGGCGTTGGGGTTGATGGCATCGTCCGCGTCGTCGCAGTCCCCGCCAAAGGCGATGTAGCCGACCGGCTGAATGCACTGCACGATGCGCGTGTCGGGGTCGCCAAAGCCATCGATGTCCCCGTCGGTCCACCAAGAGGGCGCCTCGAACGCGTCGTCCTCGTCCACCTGCCCGTCACAGTCGTCGTCCACGCCGTTGCAGATCTCGAGCTGGGCGGGATTGATGGCAAAGTCGCCGTCGTTGCAGTCCGCTCCGCCGTCTCCAGCGCTGATCCAACCGTCTCCGTCGCCGTCAGTCGGAATCACCGTGAACGCCACGCTGGAGGTGCGGCTTCCCCCCACAGGATCGACCGCGCGCACGCCTAGGGTGTAGTTGCCAGCAGGAAGAAGTGGCAGAAACCACTGACTGATGCCGTCGCCATCGGGGTGCTCGGCCGCCGTCGGCTGATCGGCGCCGATGCCATTCCATTCCAGAACCAGGACCGCTTGGTCGACCTCGTCGGCGTCGAAGGCCGTGATGTCGACCAGGATGTTCTCGCTGGACAGGTACACGCCATCGGAATCGGGCCCGGCGAAGTTCACCGATGGGTCGGTGTTCGGCACAATGAAGAAGCTCGCCTCGCACTCGCTGACCTCGGTCTCATCGGACACGGTCACGGTGATGGTGTGGTACCCCTCGCGAAGCAGTGTGCCGCCCACATCGAGCGTCGCCCCAATCTCGTCAAGGACGGGTTCGCCGGGCAAGATGCCATCAATGTCGGACACGGCCCGAAACGACAGTTCTTCTGGCGGCGTGTCCGCATCGCTGATGCTCACCGCCAGCTCAAAGCCGGCGCCGAACAGGATCTGCCCATCATCGGCGGGCCACACCACCTCGCAGCTGGGCGGAAAACGCTGGTCGGTGATGGCGATGTCCTGGTTGCCTTGGCAGGCCGCCAACCCACCAAGGGTGGCAGCCAAAGCGAGCAATCGGGGGCGTTGGACCAAAGCCATGGACCGCACTGTACCAACTCTTTGCGTCAGTGGCTGCTCTAGCGGGCACGGACTTAGGTGAGCGAATCCCCCAGAGTGATATCGACCCGCATGTTCATCCAAACTTCCTCCGATCTCGCTGACTTCTGCCAGGCGCTTGCCGGCGTTCCCTACATCGCCGTGGACACCGAGTTCATGCGAGAGAAGAGCTACTACGCCCACTTGTGCCTCATCCAGGTCGCCCACGGGGACCACGCCGCGACGATCGACCCCCTCGCCGACGGCCTGGACCTGGGTCCATTGCGCGACCTTCTGCTCGATCCAAACATCATCAAGGTGTTGCACGCAGCGACCCAGGACCTCGAGATCTTCCTGAACAAGATCGGCTCGGTGCCCGCCCCCGTCTTTGACACGCAGATCGCAGCGGCCGTGTGCGGCATGGGCGAGCAGCCCGGCTACGCCAAGCTGGTCCAGAACATGCTGAACATCCAGATCGACAAGTCCTCACAGGTGACCGATTGGTCCCTGCGGCCGCTGTCCAAGCGTCAGCTGGACTACGCGTTGGCCGACGTCACGCACCTGTGCGTGGTCTATGAGTTGTTGGTGGCCGAGCTCGAGATCAACGACCGCTCCACCTGGGTCCATGAAGAGATGGAGGCGCTGCTCGATGCCTCTCGCTACGTGGTCGCACCGCGCGAGGCCTACAAGCGCATCAAGCTGCGGCGTCCCAAGGCAAAGACGCTCGCGGTGCTGCGCGAGCTTGGCGAGTGGCGCGAAGAGACAGCCATGCGCAAGGACATCCCCCGCAAGTGGGTCATGCGGGACGACATCCTGATCGAGATCGCCCAGAGCCTGCCCGCCGATGCCAACGAACTGGCCAGGGTGCGCTCTCTCAAGCTCAACGTGGCCAAGGGCTCGGTCGGAACCGCAATGCTGGACGCCGTCGACCGAGCCCTCGCTCTGCCCGCAGAGGACTGGCCCAAAGTGCCCAAGGGCCGCCCGAAGATCTCGGGGCACGAGTCCCTGGTCGCACTGCTGGGTGCATTGCTGCAGCAGCGCTGCGAGGCCCACGAGGTCGCTGCATCCGTCGTTGCCAAGCGCGCTCATCTCGACCGCATTGCCACCGAGGACGAGCCCGACGTGCCAGCCATGCACGGGTGGCGTCGAAAGGTCTTCGGCGCCGACGCGCTCGAGCTGTGTGCCGGACGCCTCGCACTGACGGGCGGCAACGGCAAGGTCGTGGACGTCGCAGCGGGCTGACGTCGGCCTGTTAATCAGGGCGTGTCGGCCCGCCTGCAGCGTGCGGTCGCGGCAAATGGCGCGTTGGCCGCCACCATCCCGCGGGCCGCCATAGGCGGTGCTATCGTGGCATCGAGGTCCCATGTTGTTGAAGCGAACCGTCATCACGACACTCTTGGCTCTCGGTACCGCATGTGCCGGCGGAGGCGACATCGGCGTCGTCGACCAGCGCTTCCCACCCAGCTGCGAGGTGGCGTGGCCCGCCGCCGATGTCGACTTGCTCTTCGGGGACACGCTGGAGCTGGCTGTCTCGATCAGCGATGCCGATACGCCGCCCGACATGCTGGCCTTCCGGGCCGTGTCGGACCTCGACGGCATCCTGCCGGGCGAAGCCGATCTCGACGAGATTGGCGCGACCCTCAACGTGCCCGTGGGCCTGCTTCGCGAGGGCTACCACACCCTGACGGTCACCGTCAGCGACGAAGCAGATGTCGCGACCTGCGAGCAGGCTTTCTTCATCAAGCCGAACACCGATCCGCTGGTGAATTTCGCGGCTCCGGACGCCAGCGACACCTACCTGTCCAGCGAGAACATCCTCGTCGACATCACCGCGTTCGATGATGACGAGGTCGACCAGAGCACCCTCGCCTTGGAGGGCCACCGATGGCGGCTCGGATTGCGATGACGACAACTTCGCGGTGCACCCCGCTCAGCTCGAGCAGTGCAATGGCATCGACGACAACTGCGACGGGATTGTCGACTCCGATGACTCCTTCAACGCGACGGCTTGGTACATCGACGGCGACGGCGACGGCTTTGGAGATGACGACTCAGCGGTCGTGGCATGCGTTGGCCCAGCGAGCTTCGGCCCCATCGGAGGCGACTGCAACGACGACGCGGCGGCCATCAATCGCGATGCGGACGAAATCTGCGACGACATCGACAACAACTGCAACGACCTCGTCGACGACGCTCCGGTGGACGGCGACACCTACTTCAGCGATGTCGACGGGGACACCTACGGCGACTTCGACAACCCGACGACCGCGTGCATGCTAGGCGCCGGGGTGTCCGTCGATGGCACGGACTGCGACGACTATGACGCCGCTGTCTCGCCCATCGCCGACGAGGTGTGTGGCAATGGCATCGACGATGACTGCAACGGGGGCATCGACGACGAGTGTGCCATCGACCACTGCGGACCGGTGCTCACCTCAGAGCTGTGGGCCGCCGGCTGGATCCACCGAGTCACCTGCCTGGTCGATGTGCGCACCACGGTCATCGTCGAAGAGGGCGCCCAAGTCGTGTTCGCGGGACCGGACGCCGAGATTCGCGTGGGCGACACCGCTCCCGGCCGCTTGCTTGTGCCGGGCACGACCGTCGGCTCGATCGAGTTCGGCGCCGAGGACGCCATCGGCAGTGGTGGCATGTACTTCGGAGCCCAAGACACCGGCAGCGTGTTGTCCGGCTTCACCATCACCGGAAGCGACCCGGACCGGCCCGCCATCGAGAGCGATGCCGAGTGGCTAGACCTGTCTTCCTGCGCCATCGAGGACGGCTTCGGTGACGCCGTGATCACCCACGACGGCAGCGCGCTGTCCATGCACGACTGCACCGTGACGGGAATGCTTGGGCACGCCGTGGTGGCCGGTGGCGAGCTTGCGGCGCTGACCGACACCACAATCTCCTCCAACCTGGGCCGCCCCTTGTCCCTGGGCGTCGAGGACCTCGGCAACCTGGGCGGGACGTCACTGACGGGCAACTGGGTCGACCTCATCGCGGTCCGTGGCGGCACCGTTGCCAGCGATATGACGTGGCCAAACTTGGGGCTCCCCTATGAGGTCGCAGCCGAGTCTATGTGGCCAGCCTGACGTTGCCTGTGCTGACCATCGAGCCCGGAACCGAGATCAACTGGGGGACCGACACACGCCTGTTCTCGGGAGTGGGCGCCCCCGGTGAAGTGGTCATCGACGCCGAGACCGACCCGGTCGTGATGGGCTCCACCGACCCCGCCCCCTCACCTGGGCGTTGGGACGGTCTGGAGTTTGGCCCGTATGACACCGGAAGCCATGTGGACGGCCTGCAGATGAAGCATCCCGAGCGTGGAATCCGCGTGTACGGCTCGGACAGCTTCACCTCGGCGACGGTCACCGTCGACCACGTCGAGACCCAGTACGCCCAGCTGCACGGCGTGATCGTCGATGAGTACGGCTCGATCGACATGCGCAACGTCACCGTGCTCGATGGCGTGGACGACGGCGTGCACCTCGAAGGCAATGTCGTGGCCTTCGAGAACAACACCATCAGCGGCAACGACGGCATCGGCCTGGGCATCACGCCAGCCGCCCTGTCCATGCTGGGTTCAGGCAACACCTACACCGGCAACGGGGACGAGCGCATTCACGTCCTGGCCGGCAACTACGACGTCACCGAAGACGTGCTGTGGGAGAAGCAGACGTCCCCATACGTGCTTCACGGCTCGCTCACCATCGGCGGCGACCTCAACCCCACGCTGACCCTTGGCGACGGTGTGATCTTCGAGTGCTGGCCCACCTCGGGCGTCGACGTCACCCGCGGCTCCCTGCAGCTGGTTCCCGGTCCGCAAGGCGTGCTGTTCACCTCGTCCCGAGACACCCCAAGCCCCGGGGATTGGCGCGGGGTGCGCTTCTTGGACAACAGCATCATCGGGCCAAATCGCCTCGAAGGCCTGACCGTCGAGTACGGAGGCCTGCATCCGAATCAGGGAGGCCTGTGGCTGGGGGCAGACAATCCCAGCATCACCGGCGTCTCTGGAAACGAAATCACCGGGAACGCGGTGCCCATCGACATCTCGCACCAGAGTCTGTTCAACGCCCTGCAAGACGACAACCTGCTGACCGGCAACGATGAAGACGTCGTGGTGCTGGCCCTGCGCTATCCCGATGGGTACAGCCACACGAGCCTCACCGTACCCAATGTGGGGCTGCCCTGGCGCATCATGGATCAGCTCATCATCGCCGATCACAGCGCCGACCCAGTGCTCACCATCGAGGCTGGAAACCGAGTGGAGTTCGGGCCCGAGGGCTGGATCCTGCTCGGAACCTGGGGCGACCAAGGCCGGCTCGAGGCACTGAGCACAGCATCCGAGCCCATTGTCTTCACCTCGATGGCCCCGACGCCGGCGCCCGGTGACTGGTATGGCCTGAGCTTCCAACGGGACTCCACTGGCCTGATGCAGCACGTCACCGTCGAATACGGAGGAGGCGGGGACGTCACGACTTCAGTCTCAAACGGCGGCGTGAACTTCCGCTGGGGAACGGACGTCATCTGGGAGGACGGCGTGATTCGCCACTCCGCCAACTACGGGGCCACGCAGAACGACATCGGCTCGACGCCGCCGGACCTGACCGGCATCACATTCGTCGACAACGCCCTCGGGGACATGAACTGGTAAGATGGCGGCGATGCCCGAATCCTCGACGCACAGCGAATTCACCGATGAAGAGCCCGAAATCGACCCGATGATTGGTCGGGTCGTCGCCGAGCGCTTCCACATCGTCGATCACGTGGCCAGCGGCGGCATGGGCAGCATCTACCGGGCCCGCCAAGAACCCCTTGGCCGAGAGGTCGCATTCAAGATTCTGGAGATGGGAGGAGGACCCGGAGCCCAAGAGTTTCGAAAGCGGTTCAAGCTCGAAGCGAGTGCCTGCGCCAAGCTGTCGCACAGCAACATCGTGCGCATCTTCGACTTCGGCATCACCGACGACCACATCTACTTCATCGCCATGGAGCTCATCGAGGGGCGCAGCCTCATCGACCTGCTGCGCACCGAATCGCCCATGCGGCCGTCTCGGGCGCTGCACATCCTGCGGCAGGTGGTGTCCGGGCTCACCGAAGCGCACGAGCAGGGCATCATTCATCGAGACATCAAGCCCGAGAACATCCTGATCACCACCAACGGAGACGACGCGGACTTTGTGAAGCTGGTCGACTTCGGCTTGGTGAAAGAGGCGGGCAACACCGACAGTGCCACGCGCACTGGCTACATCATCGGCTCGCCCTACTACATGCCCCCCGAACAGATCGAAGGGCTGACCGAGACCGACCACCGGTCCGACATCTACCCGCTGGGCATCATCCTGTTCAACATGCTGTCTGGCCGACGCCCGTTCGAGCGCAAAGGCACTCCGGCCATCCTGTTCGCCCAGATGCACGAACCGATTCCGCCGGTGGCATCGATGGACCCCACGCTGCGGGTGCCTGCGAGCCTCGAAGCCGTGCTGCAGAAGTGCGTGCAGAAGAAGCCTGCGGATCGGTACGAGACGATGCGCGAGCTCGGCGAGGCACTCAAGGCCTGCGAGGCCGACGTGCTTGCCATGGAGCAGGGCCAGGGGGACGTCGCCCCCGCGGTGCTCGAGAACGCCTTTGCCAGCGACAGGCAAGGCAGCACAGATGAGCCTGCCGCCACTCTGAGCAAGCTGGACACCGCTTCTCTGCACCCATCCTCGCTGGTTCTCGGAGGCGCCATCTCGGCCGTCGCGATCGGCGTCGGCATGCTGGTCGTCGTGCTGGCGGTGGTCGGACTCGTCATGGCTTTCGGATCAGCCGAAGAGGCCACCGGACCCGTCGAGCAAGTGGCGATCGAGGCCCCGGCCGAACCGGCGCCACCCGCACCCGTCGAGGTCGCCGTTCCGGAACAACCGGCCGAGCCCGAGCAGCCCGCTGCGTCCACGCCAAAGCGTGTCGCAAAGCCCGAGGCCACAAAGCCCGTCGCCGCCGAGCCCGAGGCCGCAAAGCCCGCTGCTGAACCGGCCAAGAAGAAGCCCACCACCGAGGTCGCCCCCGCAAAAGACGACCAGGGGCTCATCGACCCGTTCGCAGACGATTTCTAGCCCTAGCAGGCTAGGGCGCGATCAGCGCGGTCCCGTCCGTGTTGATCACCCACGCATCGAAGCTGATCACCAAACTCTCGGTGTCGGGGTCGAACTGCAGGTCCGATGAGGCGCCGTCGACATCGATGTTGTCGGCGGGCAGCCGATCGAGCATGTCCAGCCAGCCGCTCTCCATCAGCGCGACAGGTGGGCCTTGCGAGAAGTGCCGCAGCGCTCGGGCAACGTCCGCGCCTTGTGTGCCTTCT
>CAYYHT010000197.1:0-10858 GCA_964471355.1 uncultured Enterobacteriaceae bacterium | reverse complement strand
ATTCGAATTCGAGACCACGCCAAAGAAAGGGGCATGCGGTTTCTCTGGTACACGCCGACCGAGTACTGCCGCATGTCGCCGGTCGAGCTCGAGATCGGAGCCAAGCGCTGCAACGCCGGCGAATACAGCATCTGCGTCGAACCCAATGGGGACGTGCTGCCTTGCCAGAGCTTCTATGTGGCTGCTGGCAATGTGCTGCATGACCCGTGGGAGAAGATCTGGAAGAGTCAGTTGTTCAGGGAGTTCCGGCATCGCAACGAGAACCCGGAGTGGGCAGGGCTCGAAGAGAAATGCTGGGAGTGCCCGGAGCTTCCCCTGTGTGGCGGAGGATGCCGAATCGAGCGCGAGGCCCGCAGTGGGGTCAGGACGGTCGATACGGGCGTGGCCGCTGAGCCCAGCGACTGCGAGACCGGTGCGTGCGGTTGTGCCGCCAAAGAGATGTTCAGCTTCAAGCCCAATGCCCACCAGACGCGCAGGGCCGAACGATGAACTGGATGCAGCGCCTGTTCACGATTCAGCGCCCGGCTTCAGGCCCCGCCATCGATCCCGGGCTGCTTGACTACCGGCGGGAGCACGATGGCCAGGTGTCGCGACTGCACCTGCGCGTCGATCCGGACGGCAGCGGGGTGCTCATCGCCAATGCGGCCGCCGGCGCACGGTTGACGCCTTCGGGTGTCTTGATGGCGGCGCGGCTTCTCGAGGGCAAAGACGACCACGCCATCACCACCGAGCTGCGCGAGCATTTCTCGGGACTCGGACAGACCGTGGGCGAGGACATCGCTGCGGTCCGCGCGTTGATCAACGAGCTGATCGAGCCCGATCGAGGCCGCTATCCGCTGCTGAATCTGACCGCGACCGAGCGGGCCAGCGCCCCCCTTCAGGCCGAGGTCACCACTGGCGACCCGGCGAGCTTGGTTCAGGGCATCGACCGCCTGTGGCGCGAAGGCGTGCCCTTCCTGACGTTGCGGCACAGTGGGCAGCCCAAGTGGCTGGTGCGGGGAGTGGAGCGCGCCGAGGACCTTGGCATGATCACCAGCGTTCGAGCGACCGCCACACAGCTGGTCGAGGGCACCCTTCTCGATGATTTGGCTGCCGCCGGGGTGGACTGCTTGGTCGTGCCTTGGGTTGGTGCCGAACCCGCTCTGCATGACGAGCTTCTGGGGCAGGGCGATCACGACGCTGCCAAGCGCGTCTTCGAGGCGGCACACGCGCACGAATGCTGCGCGATTGCCGAGATTCCGGTTTTGGGCCACACCTTCGACGAGCTCGACGAGCTGCCTCAGACCCTCGGCTCTCAGGGAGTCCGCACCTACGGATTCTATGCAGTGGTCGACGAGGATCATGAGCACGCGGTGTCGAAGCTGCAGCTGGACCCGCTGCAGACGGCGGTCCAAGAGCTAGGAGAGCGTCCAGACAGCCAGTCGTTGTGGCTGCCACCGATCGATCGCGACGAGGTGGACCTGGGTCAGGTCGTGCGCCGAGGTCCGTCTTGGGCAGCCGCGGTGGTGATGTGGTTCGCTTTTGCGCTGGTGGGGCTGGGTGCCTCTCCAGATGCGGCTGCACAGTATCGCTTTGCCATTCCGACGATGGAGATGCGGGTTGAGCTGAACCCCGATGCGTCGGCAGACGTCGAGTACGAGATTGTGTTCGCCAACGAGGGCCAGACCATCGACATCATCGATGTGGGCATGCCCTACCGGAACTACAACATCCCCTCCATGCGGGCCAATCTGGACGGCATCGGAGGCAGCATCTACCGCTCCGAGTACATCGACCAGGCGGTCGAAGTGCACGTCGGCAGCGGCATTCCCAGGGGGCAGAGCGGGACCTTTGGCCTGACCTTTCACCAAAAGGACATGGTCTACCAGGACACCACATCCTCCGACCTGGCTTCGTTCCGCATCACGCCGACGTGGTACGGAGGCGAGTTCGTCCGAGGCCTGACCGACATCAAGGTGCTGATCACACTGCCTGCGGGCGTGAACCCCGACGAGGTGCTGCATCAGGGGATTGCCCAGTTCTCGCACAAGGCGCAGAAGGGCGACCAAGCCATCGTGATGTTCAGCTTCGACGGGGTGCGCGATACGGGCCCGCACATGGTGGGCATCTCGTTCCCCAAGCGGGTCATGGACCGGGTGGTCACCAAGTCGATCTTTGATCTGTTGGTCGACTGGTTCATCGCAAACCCGCAGGTGCAGATGCTGTGGGGAGGGCTGGTCGGTCTGTTCCTGTCGATCGCCTTCTTCCGGTTCTCGAACTTCACCGGCATCACCGTCTGGCTGATCCTGATTGCTGCCGTCGTGGCCGCCTTTGTCTATCTGCCACCTGAGGTGCTCGTGCTGCTTCCGCTCCCCGCGTTGGCAGCACTAGGGCTCAACGAGTGGTTCTTGAAGCGACGCCGAACGGACTACCTGCCACCCATCGCCCAAGTCGAGGGCGGCGGCATCAAGCGGGGTCTCACCGCGGTCGAGGCTGCGATTCTGCTCGAGCAGCCTCTGTCTCGGGTGTTGATGCTCGTCATCTATGGCCTGCTCAACAAGGGCATCGTCGACGCGGTCAAACAGGATCCGCTGTGGCTGAAAGTGGTCGAGCCCTATGACAATCAGAGTGGCAAAGTGCGCCGCAAGATCGCTGCCGACCAGGGCGTGTCGATGCACGAGTGGGAGAACGCGTTCGTGGACGCCATCGAGGCTGGACGCGGATTGGCAGTCTCTGAAGCGGATTTTGGCGACGCGATGAAGAGCCTGATTGACCGGGTGGTGGATCGGGTCGTCGCCTTCGACCTGTCCGACACCGTCGAGTACTACGAGGCGATTGTGGCCCGCGCGCTGACCGAGGCATCAGCGATCGGTGAGGTCGAGCAAGCAACCGCCGAACAGCAGCGAGTCATGGACCGCAACCTCGACTGGCTGCTGCTCGACGATGCGTCCCACGATCTATTTGTGCGCCACCACTGGTACCGCCCGCGCTGGCATCACCGGTGCTACGGCACATCGATGCCGGGTCTGCCGACGTCGGTTGGCAGTCGGCCTATGAGCGGCGCTCCATCGGCGTCGCTCAAGGATGTCGCGGCGTCGTTTGCGGGGTGGACCGAGAACGCGGCAGGAGACATTGCGGGCGCGCTGTCCCCCCTGTCACTTGAGTCTGCTGGCGTGGTCCAGAGCGGCGCCATCCTCGATCTCTCCGGAGTCGACAAGGTGACTGGCGAGATCATTGAAGCACTCGCCGACAGCAGCAGCAGCGGTGGCGGTGGAGGGTATGGTGGCGGAGGCTGTGCCTGCGCTTGTGCTGGGTGTGCCTGTGCCTGTGCCTGTGCCGGAGGTGGGCGATGACGACGAATTGGACGACACCCGATCAGCCTTCGATGCGCGTTCAGGAGGAGCAAGCACGCTGGCTTGCGCCGCTTCGAACCCGTCTGCTGCGACAGGCCAACGTGGCCCAGCGGCTGAACGTCGTGGATCTGGGCTGCGGTGCTGGAGTGGTGACCCGAGAGCTGACCCGCCGAGCCAAGGGCAAGGTGTGGGCAGTCGATCGCAATTCCCGCATCCAGGACGCGCCATCGGGCCAATATGGCCAGGCCGAGCGCTTGGTGGCCATGTCAGATGCGCTGCCCTTTCCCGAGCTGGCTGTCGACATGGTGTTCTGCCAGTTCGCGCTGATGTGGATGCCGCTGCACGAAACGATCGAAGAGATCTGGCGCATGCTGACTCCAGGAGGGGTGCTGATCGCGATCGAGCCGGACTATGCGTCCGGTGTGGTCGAGTACCCTCCCGAGATCGCGGTCGGTGACCTGTGGCTGTCTGGCCTCAAGGCGGCGGGTGCGAACGTCGATGCCGGCCGTCGGCTTCCTGGTCTGCTTCAACGTCGAGGTTTTGAGGTCAAGGTCGATCTGCTGTCAGGCATGAGGGCTCCGTCGATGCAGCGATTTGAGTCTCTGTTGGAGCTTCCGCTCGACGACGAAGGCAAGCGTCGGGTCGCCAACGCCGAGCGCTTGGCCAAGAACCTGCGCGGGCCATGGGAGCAGGTTCTGCACCTTCCCATCTTTGGAATCACCGCGACGAAGCCGGATGTCGGCTGAATCGTCGGTCGCCTTGAATCCCGGCATCACAGCTCCGTGACGCTTCCAAACTGACAATGGGCAGGGCGTTCAGTTAGTGTTCTGGGGTTGCGGAACTGGAGACGAGCGGCTTGCTGACAATTTTGGCACTTGTTTTGACGGCCCAGGCTCAGGAGCTGGTCGCGATCGACGCCGACCCCTTCGACCCCGCGTCCGGATTGATTCACACCACCGGCACCATTCAGGGCGAGAGCCCGGTACTGATGGGCGAAGGCATGTCGATGGGCCTGTACGGCAACATCGCCGAAGATCTCGTCGTGCTTGGTTTTGCCGATGGACGCGAGGAACCGGTGGTTTCCGAGCTGTTCGGCACCACGCTGTACGGCGGCTACACCTACCAAGACCTGTTCCGCGTTGACGTATTCTTGCCGGTCTATGTCTACGCCGAAGCGCCTCTCGCGCCCTTCCGGGGTCCGGCGATGGGCGACGTCAAGATCCAGGGTGTGATCCCCGTCTACCAATACGGCGACGACGGCCTGTTCGAGTTCAGCGTCGCGCCCGCCTTCTCGCTGCCCACGGGCACCAAGCGTGCGTTGTTGCACCGTGGAGTACACGGCCAGATCGACCTGTTGGCTGGCGGCGAGTACGAAGGCTTTGGCTATTTGGCCAACATCGGCATGACCTTTGCGCCCACCGACAGCCTCGGTCCCGTGCGCATGGGCAGCACCTTTGACACGGTCATGGGTGCCTACTACCGGGTCGACGACAGCTTCCGAGTCGGTGGCGACCTCGACATGCATGTGGGCCTCGCAGGCGGCGACATCGAGGAATTTGCCAACAGCTTGGCCACTGGCCACCTGTTCGTGCAGACCATTGGCAACCAGGGAATCACCGGAACCGTCGGCGCCGGAACTGGCCTGTGGGCTGGTGTCGGTGCGCCCGAGTACCGCGTCTTTGCGGGAGTCGGCTACGCCCCGCTGGTCGCCGACAAAGACAAGGACGGCCTGAACGACGACGAGGACATGTGTCCGCTCGAGGCCGAAGATGTCGACGAGTTCCAGGATGACGACGGCTGCCCCGACACAGACAACGACAGCGATGGCTTGGTCGACTCGGTGGACCGCTGCCCTGACGATGCTGAAGACATGGACGAGTTCGACGATGGCGACGGCTGTCCCGACCCCGACAACGACATGGATGACGTTCTCGACGTCGACGACGCGTGCCCGCTTGAGCCCGGAACAGTCGAGCTCAACGGCTGCGCCAAGCCGCCAGATAGCGATGACGATGGCGTGCTCGACGATGTCGACGAGTGCCCTGATGTGCCCGGTCCGGTCGAGATCTACGGCTGCCCCGACACCGATTCCGACTTGGTGCCGGACTTCCGCGACAAGTGCCCGGACGAGCCGCGTCCCGATGGCGAGGACCTCGCATACAGCGATGGGTGTCCCAAGCGCGTCTTCTATACCGGCACCGAGCTCAAGATCACCGACAAGGTGCAGTTCGGCTCCGGCAGCTCGCGGCTGGCCGCCAGCAGCTTTGGGCTGCTGAACGAGGTCGCCGACCTGCTCAAGGCCAACAAATGGATCAAGAAGATTGAGATTCAAGGGCACACCGATGGCCAAGGCAGCAATGCTGGCAACCTGTCTCTGTCCCAGCGTCGCGCCGAGTCGGTCAAGACCTACATGCAAGGCCGTGGCATCCCCGCTGCGCTACTCGTGGCCAAGGGCTACGGCGAAGAGAAGCCAATCAGCAGCAACCGCACCTCGATCGGTCGCGAAAAGAACCGCCGCGTCGAGTTCGCGGTGCTCAAGCAGTCCAAGCCGCCGGCACTCAACAAGGCTCCGCAAGAGGCCCCACCCGAGGCCCCCGAGGCGCCCGCCGAAGAAGGCACCGACGCGCCGATCGACACAGCCCCCGCGGAACCGGCCACCCCGGAGGCCCCGACGGATGGTGCCCCAGAGGGTGCTGCCGAAGAGACCGTGCCCACGGCCATCGAGCCCGACGGGGATGCCCCCGCGGCCGAAGGCTCCGAGACCCCCGATGCACCCGCCAAGGGCGACGGCACCGAGGCTCCTGCCGAAGACGGTGCAGAGGCCGAGCCGAGCCAGGGCGACTTCGATGCATTGTTCGACGCTGCGTTTGGCGACGCCGAGAGCGAGGGCACACTCGCTCCGCCTCCCGGCGAAGAAAAGAGCAAGAAGTCCAGCCGCAAGAGCCGCAAGAAGCCCAAGAAGGGCAAGGGCAAGGCGCAGCTGCCTCCCCCCGACGACGGCGGCATGTTGACCGACGAGGATTTCGAGGGCTCTGAGCCCGCTCCGTGGGATGACCCAGAAGGTCCGCGCACCGGAGAAGAGGCGGGTGGTGACGATCCGCCGGCGAGCCCGGACGCCCCGCCCGAAGGTGGCGATCCCGCTCCCAGTGAGGAGGGCGAGCCAGCACCTCCATGGGACGAGCCTGAGCAGTAGCGTTTCGGCCCCGTCTGCGGTAGGAACAGCGTTCCGCTACCGAAGGGATCCGATGCAGCACGAAGAGCTCTACAAGAATTTCGAGCCCAAAGTGAAAGAGTTTGCCAAGTACCAGGGCTTCATTGCGAAGACCCAGGCGCAGTCTGGCAAGTTCAAGCCCGCCGTGGTTGAGAAGCTCGTCAAGAAGCACACCGACGCCGCGATGGTGGTTGTCGAGGGTCTGATGCCCATGCTGATGGACGTCGAAGAAGCTCTCCTTGAGCTGACCACCGAGCGCGACACCATCGGCGAGGGTCGCTCCGATCACCAGTTCAATCTCGACGTGCTCAAGCTCGAACTCACGATTGAGCAGATCACCAAGAAAGAATTCGAAGCGTCCAGCAAAGAGACCAAGGCCGAGATTGACGGCATTGACGGCAAGCTCGAGGGCATCGAAGACGAGCTTGGCAAGTTCCAGGGCCTGATGGACACCTGGAATGACCTGGCCACCAAGGCCGGCATCCTCGAATAGTCCGCTTCGGTGTGTCGGTTGCTCGCTGCCTGACGGGCGGCTTGCCGACTAGGGAAGTGGATTGATTCCGGCCCAGATGCGCAGCATCCAGACGATGCCGTATGGGCCGACCATCCAGAACACCGCCCACGCGGCGAGCACGTTGGAAGGCACCTTCCACTTCGTGTAGTTGCGCGTGGCCAGGCGCACTGTTCCCAGTACGCCGCCGACCATGAGCCACCAAAACAGCAATGCACCGGCGGGATTGAACAGGAAGCCGGTGACGACGTTGCCGCGAGCGCTGTGAATCCAGCTGCGAGTCATGCCGCAGGACGGACAGGGCCAGCCGGTCAGCTCGATGAAGCTGCATGTGCCCGGAGGCATCGGTGTGTTCCAGAATGCGACGACAGTGTCGGTGACAGGCGCGAATACGTGACTCATGCCGAAGGCGCCGCCAGCGAGCACGACCATGATCGCCGGCCAGGCCCAGCCCGGCGGCTTGTAGTCGAGCATGCGCTCAATGGGTTTGACCCATTCCTTGAGCAGCGCGTTCAGTTGTTTGTCGTCAATCACCGCTCACCCATAACCACGCCGAGCTCCGCGGCGACCTCGTTCCACCATGGAAGCTGACGCCAGACCGCCACCAGGTCTTGAGGAGGGGGAGCCGTAATGCGCAGCGAGCCTTGGGGGAGCTCGAGGTCGATCCGCCAGCAGTGCAGGGCCAGCCGCGTTGAACCGTGGTCGTTGCGCCAGGCGCGATTGCAGCGGGTGTCCCCGTGGGTGCTGTCGCCGATGACGGGGTAGCCGAGTCCCTGCAGGTGACGCCGAACTTGGTGAAAGCGCCCGGTTCGAATGCGTGCCTCGACCAGTGTGCACCGAGGCGAGCGACTGGCTGCCAGGGCACGCGCCTGGGTGTGGCAGTCCCGCATGATGCCGTTGTCGTCCTTGATGGGGCGGTCGATCACCTTCCATCCGTCTCCGAATTGCCACGCACCGCGCACCAGGGCGAGGTAGCTCTTGTCGGTCTTGGGGTCCGTCAACGCCGTCTGCAGCATCGCTGCACTCTGGGGGCTCAGGCCGATGAGCAACACTCCCGAGGTGGGACGGTCGAGTCGATGCAGGGTGTACGGCTTGCGTCCGAGCTGCTGTTTGAGCGCATCGACAACGAACGGCCCCTGGTTGGACATTCGGCTGCGATGCACCGCCATGCCGGTGGGTTTGTCGATCGCAATCCAGTCCGCGGCTGTGTGCAGGATGGGCACCGCCATGGCTATTCGGCCCGCGCCAAGACAAGCTCGTTCTGGGCTGCCCAGTGGCTGATGTCCCGTTTGTTGATTGCGGCGGCGATGAGGTCGGGGAACAGGTCAGGGGTGCAGGCAAAGGTCGGAATGCCCATGGCTGCGAAGCGGGCGGCGTTGCCGGCGTGGGACATCGGGGCTCCTCGATCGGACAGGGCCAACAGGCACAGCACATTCACACCGCTGTGCACCAAGGCTTGAGCCCTCGCGTGCATGCGCTCCACGTTTCCTCCCTCGTACAGATCGGTGATCAACACGAAGATGGTCTTGTCCGGCCGCGAGATGATGCCAGCGCAGTACTGCAGGGCCAGATCGATGTCGGTGCCGCCGCCCAGCTGGGTGCCGAACAGCAGGTCGATGGGGTCGGCGAGCTCTTCGGTCAGGTCGACGACGGCGGTATCGAACACCACCATGGATGTGCGCACCGCGCGCAGAGAGGCCAGGACGGCGCCGAAGATGCCCGCATAGACGACCGAGGTCGCCATGGAGCCCGATTGGTCCACGCACAGCACGATGTCCCGCAGCGATGAGCGTCGGCGCCCGAAGCCGACAAGTGTCTCGGCGATGAGGGTGTTTCGGTCGGGCTGCCAGTTCTTGAGGTTCTTGCGGATGGTGCGGTCGAAGTCGAGATCACCGCGGGGGCGCCGGGTTCGATGGGTGCGCGACAGGCTGCCTTTGACCGCGTTGGTCATCTTCTGCTTGAGGCGCTTCTCGACCTGCTCGACGACGGACGCGACCACGGTACGGGCTGTGGCTTTGGCCTCTTTGGGAAGCAGAGAGGACAGCGTGAGCAAGGTGGCGACCAGGTCGACGCTGGGCTCGACCGCCGCGAGCATCTCGGGCTCGAGCAGGAGCCGGCGCAGGTTCAGGCGCTCGACAGCGTCTTTCTGCATCACCTGAACCGCCGAAGTGGGGAAGAACTGGCGGATGTCCCCCAGCCAGCGCGCCACCTTTGGGCTCGACTTGCCCAGGCCCGCTTGACGTTCGGTGTCGTACAGCTGGCTCAGGGCCTTGTCCATGGTCATGTCTTGGGGCGACAGCGCGCCGCCGAGGTCGGAGGTCTGGTCGGCACCCAACACCAGCCTCCAGCGTCGAAGTCGCTCGGCCTCGGTCATGTGGACACCCCCAGAATGGTCCGCAGAACGGGAAGGGAGCGAGCGGCGCGGGCGGGGTCCACTCCTTCGATCATCACCTGCTGCAGCGTGTCTGGGTCGTCGAGGGTTGCCACCGCGTCGCCCATGCGGCGGCGTTCCGCGTCCGTGAACTCGGCGAAGGCGCGGCGCAACAGCGGCAGAATCTCGGTGAATGCGTCGTTGTCGGGCAGCTGCATCCAGCGGTCCAGAGCGCGCCATAGCCCCTTGCAGTGCAGCATCATCAGGCCGCTGCCCTTGAGCAGGCCTTGCAGCCAGGCTGCGGCAGAGGCCGAGGAGGCCGCAGACGACAAGGCGAGTCCGGCGCGCAGCTCGACCTGTTGGTCGTCAAAGCGCTGAGCATCCATCAGCAGACGGACGGCGTATCCGCGCACCAACCCGTGCACTCCGTCGGTGTCGGCGATGCGCTCGAGCAGCTGTTCCCACGCGCTGCGATGATCGGAGTCGTCGAGCACGCCAAGCGCGTTGTTGACCGCCGAAAGGTGCTCGACCATTCCGGCGGCAGCATCGTCATCGAGGCTGGCGACGGCGCTGGGCAGGCCGATGACGATGCGGGCGAGCAGGCCCTTGAGAACCGGGCGCAGCTGGTCGGTGGGGGTGTTGCGCACGTCTCCGTAGCGAAGCACTCGCGCCATCGAGGGAATGGCTCCCATCAGGTGGCGCACGTCTGAGGCGACGGCCGCTCGGTCTCGAATCAACAACAGGGTGTGGTGGACGCAGGTCGGCAAGCTCGCGAGGATCGCTCGGTCCAAGAGCTTGGAGAGGCTCGGCAGGTCTGGGGCGGCGTCGGCCAGCTGCATCAAGCGCGCGGTCGCCGCCTGGTCGACGGTGTTGCCCCACCGAGCCGCCTCGACCACGCTGACCGCAAGCATGGGGTCCCACTGCAGGCGCCACGCCTCTTTGAAGGTGCCCAGACCGGTGGTCTCGACGGTCTCTCCCCACTCGATGCCCAGCACCTTGAGGCGATGAAGCAGCTGTGAGCGAAGCAGGCCGGTTGGTTTTCGCAGATCGAGCTGCACTGTGCGCTCATCGGCCGAGACCCGAAGTCGCAGGCGCTTGGCTTGGGCGGTCAGGTCGCGCTGCAGGGGCACCGAGGGCATGCCGTCGGGCACGCCGCCCAGCTGCTCGCCGATCTCGAGCCGGCTTCGCACCAGCTGCATGGGGCCGGGCTCGCCGTGGCAGAGCACCGTCAGCATGGCCTCGTGCAGGTCGTCCAGCCCGGGTCCGGGCAGGTCGCGCAGGGCCGCGAGGGCCTGAGCCAGGCGCACGGACTCGATCACGCTGGCTGGGGACGCGTCCATGCCCTCCTCGCGCAGCAACTGAGCGGCTTCGGCGATCCACCACATGGCGGCGTCGGAGCGGTGGGACCACAGATGCGCATACCAGCCTGGCGA
>CAYYHT010000196.1:0-10865 GCA_964471355.1 uncultured Enterobacteriaceae bacterium | reverse complement strand
GGGCCTGGACCGCGACGCCGGCTTTGAAGAGCGCTCTGTGATGGCACTGCATCGAGGCGTGGCCCTGCTCGAGCGCGGTGACCTGCCGGGGGCCCTGCGCGCTTTTGCCTATGCCCTGCAGAAGGCGCCAGAGTCCAAGTCCGCCGAAGAGGTGCAGAGCCTCTCCCTGCGCTGGCTGTCCTATGTGGCGTCGCAGTTTCAGATCACCGACGAGCTGCTGATCACCCTTCAGGAGCTGGTCCCCAGGCGCGACTACTCGGTCATTCTCGAGGACCTGATGTGGGGAGCGGCGTTTCACGCAGACCCGCAGTCGTTCGCCCGCGGGGTCAAGTACCAGGCCGGCCGCGGTGCCTTGCAGCGGCGGGTTGAGCTGCTTCAGCCCTTGGCAGACGGCAACGTGGGCCGGTTCGCGACCCAGATTCGGGACCGACTCGAGCAGTCTCCGAGCGAGACCATGCGCTTCCTCGATCAGCTGGTTCAGCGACTTGAGCTCGAAGATGCCGACGTGCGCACCCGGCAGCTGCCGACCCTGATCGAGCTGCGAAAGTTGCTGGACCCCCTGGCCGATCCACTCGCCAAGAGCCGTCAGGGCCGGCGTGCATCCGAGCTCATGGAGCGCACCCAGGCCATCATCGAAGGGGTTGGGGGCTTGGGTCGGGACGCGAGCAGCCGAGACACCGCGCGCTCGCTGGACCCCACCGGCGAGGTCTTTGCGGGCAGCGTGCGGCTGGCTCCGGTGGATCCTCTGCCTTGGCCATTCCGCGCAAACGATATTCAAGCGCCTTCCATCTTCATGCCCATCCAGCTGACCCCCGAGGAGTGGCGTGATGAGTCCGATGAGTGGGTGCTGGGCTGGAGCATCGGCGGGTGAAGCCAGAGCTTCCCAAGGGCGTGTCCGACGAAGACCGTCAGGCGATGGCCGACCGGCTGCAGCAGACCCGCGAGGCCATGCAGCTCAAGCTGGAACAGGCCCGACGCGCGCCCCCTGCGCCGACCGCCGCCGAGCGCCAGCGCTGGTACCTGCTTGTGCTGGTCATTGTGCTGTTGTTGGCGCTGTTCAGGGAGTGCGCCTGTGCGCCTCCTCCAGAGCCTGCCCATGTCTGTGAGCCCTGTCCCGAGGGACCGGTCGAGATCGGACCGCCCATCGAAGTGCCCCCTGGGCCGCCGCCGCCCATCAAGGGCCGCATCAAGCGCAAGCCGCGCCCGAGCTTCGAGGGTCAGCCGCCGCCCGTGCTGCCGTGGATTGCGGCCTTCCGCATGCAGGTGGCCGCGCGCAGTCCGCGACTGGCCGAGTGTTTTGTCGGTACCGAGCGGCCCGGAAGGCTGAAGTGGACCACCTCAGTCGAGCCCAACAAAGGGCTGGTGGGCGAGCACACCCTCGAGCCCATGCTGCTGACCGATGAGCTGGGCCGAAAGGAGCGCGAGTGCGTGCTCGAGGTCCTGTCCAACCCCGCCTACCGACTCGATGCAGGCGAGGAGCGCTCGACGCCGTCCAGGGTCGGGCTGGTCATCGAGTTCTAGGGTCCGAAGCTCAACCCGCCGGTGGACTGCCCGATGTAGTCGCCGGTCATGCCGGGATTGCCCGATGCAGCGCTGTTTGTGGTCGGATCGATGTACAGGTAGAGGTAGGGGTACCAGTTCGAGCCGGCTGATTCGGGAGGCCGCGTGGTGAACACCGCCTCGGTCAGGCTTCCGGGGTTGTCTTCGAGCTGAAACATGTGGGTCATCTCGTAGCCGGCGTTGTCGATGTCATCGGCGAAGTCTTGGTAGGACAGCCCAGAGACGACGTCCAGACCGGCAGTCAGGCCGGTCTCGGTGTCGATGGTGCCCATGGCCATGAAGTCGCCGTAGCCCGCGGATGGCGGAGTCAGCATCGCCAGGCCCAGGTCGAATGGGATGCGAGCGATGTCTGGACCCTGGCAGCGGTCGGGGTCACCGGTCGCCGTCGAGGTGATGTTGCTGATGGTGAAGGCGTCCACCACGAAGTCGCCAGTGCAGCGGGTACAGGTCGTGGGGCCTGCCTCAAAGAACTCGGCATTGAAGCCGTAGTAGTCGTTGCAGCCGACCACGTCGTTGGCGACGTCGCTGAAGTAGGTGGTCACCAGGTAGCCGTTGACCTGCGTGGGGTTGCTGGTGGCCCCGTTGGCCGTGAGGCTCATGCCGAAGGTGGCACCGTCGAAGGGGTCGGTGTCTGTGTCGGTGTCGGTGTCGGTGTCTGTGTCCGCATCGGTGTCGGTGTCCGTGTCTGTGTCGGTGTCCGAATCGGTGTCGGAGTCCGTGTCCGAATCGGTGTCGGTGTCGGTGTCGGTGTCTGACTCGCTGTTGATGTAGTCGTCGACCGTTCCCGGGATGTGTGGGTAGCAGCCGACGCCCCCAACGATGGCGAAAATACGGACGATGGACAGGCGCATTGTGGAGCTCCGACGACGTCTCTAACGTGCATGTTCACGGCATGATCGGCAACCGCCTGAGAATTCTTCTTGCCAAAAACTAATAGAGTTAGTTATAACTAATGCAGTTAGTATGGAGTCCACGATGAATACCCCCACTGCACAGACACACCGCATCGCCCGCGAAGGCGGTCAGATTGCCTACACAGACATCGGCACAGGCCCGGCCCTGCTGCTCATTCACGGGCTTGGAGACACGACCCGGACCTGGCGGCACCTGACCCCCCGGCTGGTTTCTGCGGGCTACCGTGTGCTCGAGCTGCATGTGCGCGGCAATGGGTTGAGCGACGCCACATTCGAGGCCTATGACGCGGTCGCGATCGCCGGCGATGCGTTGGCGGTCCTCGATGCTGCACACGTCGACCGCGCGACGATTGCGGGGGTCTCGATGGGCGGGGCCGTGGCCGCCTGGATGGCTGCAGAATGGCCAGAACGGGTCGAGCGCATGATCTTCTTGAACGCGTTCGTGCGGGACATGCCTTCGGACCGATGGCTGAAGCCGGTGCTGGGTGTGCTGTTCGCCGACTTCTGGGGGGCGTTCATGTGGAAGCTGTACTGGAAGACCCTGCTTCCGACGGCGCCATCGGATCTCGAAGAAGAGGCCGAGTGGCTGCGACAGCACCTGCGTGGGCCCGGGCGGCTCAAGGCTCTGCGCGCACAGATCCAAGCCAGCAAGCAGCCCGTGGCCGACCGTCTGGCCGAGGTCAAGGTCGACACGTTGATCATCATGGGCGGTGCCGATCCTGACTACACCGACCCGCGCGAGGAAGGCCGCATCCAGGCGCAGCTGCTTGGCGGACAGAGCACGGTGATGGTCATCGACAAGGTGGGGCACTACCCGCAGGTCGAAGCCACCGGCGCGGTCCTCGAGGCGTTTGCGTCGTTTATCCCTCGCAATGGAGCGTCCCGTGCCGCGTAAACGGGGCAGGGCTCTGGACCGCAACCAGGTCGTGCTGGCTGCGTTGGCGCTGGTCAACGAAGAGGGGCCAGAGGCCTGCGGCGTGAACCGGGTGGCCCGCGACCTGGGCATCAAGCCGCCGTCGCTCTACAACCATGTCGGTGGCAACTCCGATCTGCGCATGGCGGTCGCGGTCGAGGGCTACGAGCAGCTGCGGGCCAGCACGCTGCGCGCTGAAAAGCGAAGCAGTCAGCTCGAGACCCTGGCCCATGGCTACCGCGCGTGGGCCAAAGCCAACGCGGGTCTGTACCGGCTCATGTCGACGACATCGCTGGACCCGACGGACCGCGAATATGCCCCGGTCTTGGAGCGAGGCCTCAAGCCCTATACCGATGCGATGGCCGATCTTGGACTCGATGATGAAGACGCCATCCATGGCATCCGCACGCTGCGGGCCACGCTGCACGGCTTCATCTTGCTCGAGCTCGATGGGCAGTTCCGACTGGGTCAGGACGCCGACGAGAGCTTTCGGCGGTGCGTGGCCACCATGCTTCGCGGCCTGACGTCCTAGCCGAGCCGACTCAACCGGAGTGCCATCGAAGATCAGGGGCCTTGCTGTGGAGCCGGGATGAAGATCAGGGTTTGTGCTGCGTCGCGTGGTTTGTCTGTCGAAAAACGGCGTTGGTTCGTGGCAGGCACCCTCAAATGAGTCCGGACCTGATCTTCGGCTCGGCTCCGGCACCGCTTCCCTGATCTTCGGCTCGGCTCCGGCACCACCTCCCTGATCTTCGGCTCGGCTCCGGCACCACCTCGATGGTTCTCGCGCCTGATCAGCTCGGGTCGGCGGCCGGTGTGTCCGGACCGCTCTCGGGCAGGGCCGGCTTGGCGATGTAGGCCGCTGGCACTTCACCGGTCAGCGAGCCCAAGAACGCGGTGATCTCGCCGATCTGCGCGTCCGTCAGCTCCTTGCCCAGCTGGTGATGCCCCATCTTGCGCACCGCATCGTCCAGCGTCGCGACGGAGCCGTCGTGGAAGTACGGACCGGTCTTTTCGATGTTGCGCAGGCTGGGCACCTTGAAGAAGTGCTTGTCCGCTTCGTTGCCGGTGACCGCCATGCGGCCGCTGTCTTCGGTCTCGTAGGCATTCACCAGACCGAGCTTTTGGTACATGCCGCCGCCGACTCCCGCTCCCGTGTGGCAGGTCACACAACCGGTCTCGACGAACGTGTCGAGGCCCTTGGCCTGTGCCTCTGTCAGCGCGTCGGCCTTGCCACCCAGGTAGGCGTCAAACGGGGCCGGGGTCACCAGTCCCCGCTCGAAGGCGCCGATGGCCGAGGCCATGTGGTCGTAGCTGACCGCGTCCTCGTCGCCAGGGAAGGCCTTGCCGAACGCATCGACGTAGCCGGGAATGGATTTCAGCACGGCAACGACGGCGGCCTCATCGGCCATCGCCATCTCGACCGGATTGAGCACCGGACCCTTGGCCTGGGCCTCGACGTCTGCGGCCCGACCGTCCCAGAACTGCGCCACATGCAGCGCTGCGTTGTAGGAGGTGGGGCTGTTTCGGTCACCACGCGCGCCCTTGTGCCCCGGTGAGGTCGGTTCGCCATCGACGCCGAACTTGTCCAGCAGGTGGCAGCTATTGCAGGCGACGTCGTGGTTCTTGGACAGGCGCGGCTCGTAGTAGAGCATGCGGCCCAGGTCGATCACCGCGGCGTCAGGCACCGCACCGGTGTGCATGTGCTCGGGCAGCGGGGCGAAGAAGGCGGCGTGTTTGGGAGCTGCTTCCTTGGTTGTCTCGTCCGTTGCAGGCGGGGCCTCAACGTCGGGGGCGGGGGGCTCGGCAGTGCCGCAGGCAAGCAGGGTCAATAGGGTCAGCAATGGGATCTCCGGGCCGCAGGGGCCTTGTTCTCCTCCGTTCTCACACGCACGCCCGATAGGAGCCAAGATATTGAACGAATGCATTTGATAGGCACTGCCTATGGCTCGCTGGGACCTGAGAATATTCTCAATCGCCGTTGCCAATTGTGTGAAGAGGAGGCCTCGCAACGACGGACCAAAGAGCTCTTTGGCCCGGCATGAACCCTGCTTGCACAGTGTGCGGAGGTTCGTGCCATGCACTGGGTTCGACACATCTTTCTCATCGCCTTGGCCACGTCGCCGTCACTGGCAGCCGCTGAGGACACTGCCGGCTCACTTGCCGCCGAAGCGCTCGGCGCAAATCCGACGCTCGACGCGCGTCGCGCCCAAGTCGAGCAGCTGTCTGCGATGGCCCAGGTGGCGGGCGCATGGCCCGACCCCATGCTGGCCATCGAGCTCTCGAACGTGCCCACCAGCTCGTTTGCGCTCGGTGGCCACGGGATGTCCGGCGTGCAGCTGCGCGCTTCGCAGACCACCCGGCCTCTGCGCTGGAGCTCGATGCAGCACGAGCTCGGTGATGCCCAGACCGAGGTCGCCCAGCAGGCACTGGTCGAGGCCGAGTGGCAGCTCGGTGCCACCGTCGAGCGGCTGTACTGGCGCCTGACCCTGTCCCGACTGCTGCGCGCGGTGACCGAGGAGCACCTGGCCCGAACCCAGGAGCTGCACAGTGCGGTGCTCGCTCGCTATGAAGTGGGCAAGGCGGGCCAGCACGCGGTGCTGCGGCTCGAGGTGCTCCGCGACCGACTCGCGGACAGCCTCGATGACTTTGAGCGCACCGATGCAGTGCTGACCGCTGCCCTGACGCGGGCGACCGGCCGGACCGCTGGCGCGTTCGAGACCCCGACAGAGATTGCTCCGCTCTCCCCTCCGCCCGACGGTGCGTGGGCCGGGCTGGCCCAGACCCACCGCCCCGAGCTTGCCCGCATGCAGGCCCAGGTTCGGCAGCACGAGGCTGCGGCCCAGCTTGCCCGCAACGAGGGCATGCCCGATCTCAGCTTCTGGCTTGGCTACCGCGTGCGCACCTTCACGGGTGCCAGCGATTCGGGCACGGACTTGGTCTCGGCGGGTCTGTCGGTGCCGCTCGGGCTCAACAGCTCACGCAAGGCCTCGGGCTTGGCTGCCGCCCACCTGCACAGTGCCGAGGGCTCTCGGGCGGCCTACGCGGCCGAGCTCGATCGGATTGACGAACAGCTCGCTTCGGTGACCGCACGCTGGCATCGCGCGTTCTCGAAGGCCGGAACCTACGACATCGGCCTGCTGCCCGCGGCTCGAGCCACTTTGGACACGACCCTGTCGGACTACACCCTCGACAAGGCCGACTTCGCCTCGCTCTATGACGCTCAGGTGGTGCTCTTGGACCTCGAGCGGGCCTGGCTGATCGCTACGGTCGAGACCCATCTGCAGCGCACCGAGGCCCTGGCCGTGCTGGGCACAACCCCCGAAGGAGGTGCGCAGTGAAGCGCCTGCTGACTCTGTTCGTCGTCGCGCTGATGCTGTGGGTGCCCGCCTGCACAGATGGCGGCAGTTCTCCTGCCGCCATCGAAGATGCCACCGACGAGCTGTACACCTGTGGCATGCACCCCAACGTGGTCGAGCATGGGCCTGGGGCCTGTCCGATCTGCGGCATGGACTTGGTGCGGCTGCACAAATCCGCCAGCAGTGGCGTGCAGATCGACCCGGTCGTCGTGCAGAATATGGGAGTCCGCACCGAGGTTCTCAAGCGTCAGACCGTGTTCCGTCACCTGCGGACCATTGGCGAGGTCGAGGTCAGCGAGGACCAGCTCGCCGTCGTGAACCTCAAGTACTCGGGCTGGGTCGAGAAGCTCTATGTGGAGCGCACAGGCGACCCCGTCACCAAGGGCCAGGTGCTGTTCGACATCTATTCTCCCGACCTTGTGGCCGCCCAAGAGGAGTACCTGCTGGCAGTGCGCACTCAAGGTGTGGACAGCCCCATCGCGCAGTCGTCGAGGCGCAAGCTCGACCTGTGGGACATGCCTGGCACAGCGATCGACGCCATCGCCAAGTCCGGAGCGGTCCAGCGCACGGTGCCCATTCGCTCTCCGCAGAGCGGCTTTGTGCTGCGCAAGAGCTTGATCGAAGGCACCCGAGTCGCTGCGGGCACCGACGTGTTCCGCATCGGCAACCTGACCAAGGTCTGGGTCACCGCAGAGATCTACGAGCACGACGCTCCCTGGGTCGAGGTCGGCCAGCATGCCCAGATGGAGCCCTCGCATCAGGGCGGAGAGGTCCTCGACGGGCGAGTGGCCTACATCTATCCCACGCTGAACAGCAAGAGCCGGACGCTGAGTGTGCGGCTGGAGTTCAACAATCCGGGCATTCGACTCAAGCCCGGCATGTTCGCCACGGTGCTCATCGAGTACCGCCGCCTCGACGACGTCATTGCCGTGCCCACCGAGGCCATCATGCACACCGGCAAGCGGCAGCTTGTCTTCGTATCGACGGGCGCGGGGCACTTCGAGCCCCATCCGGTCACCACTGGACTCGTCGGTGACCGCCACATGACTCAGGTGCTGACGGGCGTCGCCGAGGGCGACGAGGTCGTGGTCAGCGGCCAGTTCTTGATCGACTCCGAGAGCCAGCTGCAAGAGGCGCTGCGCAAGATGCTGGCGGTCGATGGTGAACAGCGCCCACGGCCCACTGAGTCCGAGCACATCTTGTTCTCGTGCCCAATGCACCCCGCGGTGTTGGCCGACAGCGAGGACCGGTGCCCGAAGTGCGGCATGGACTTGGAGGAGCGCGGCGGCACGCCCGAGGAGTTCGCCAAGGTCTATGGCGCCCTGACCGCTCAGCCCGGGCAGTTCACCTGCCCGATGCATCCCGAGGTTGTTTCCGACGATCCGGGCATGTGCCCCGACTGCGGCATGTTCCTGGACGAGGTGCCCGAGTGATCGACTGGATCATCGAATCGAGCGTGCGCAACCGCTTCTTCGTGATGCTGCTGGTCGGCATGGTGATCTTTGCGGGCGTCTTTGCCTTTCGCGACACGCCCATTGACGCCATTCCGGACCTGTCCGACGTGCAGGTCATCGTGTTCACCGAGTACCCGGGCCAGGCTCCGCAGGTGGTCGACGACCAGGTCACCTACCCGCTGTCGACGGCGATGTTGTCGGTGCCCTATGCCCAGGACGTGCGCGGATACTCCTTCTTCGGCTTCTCGATGGTCTACATCATCTTTGAGGACGGCACGGACCTGTACTGGGCGCGGTCTCGGGTGCTCGAGTACCTGAACTTCATCCAGAATCGCCTGCCCGAGGGCGTGTCTCCGCAGCTGGGGCCGGATGCCACGGGAGTGGGCTGGGTCTACGAGTACAGCCTGACCGACTTCTCGCCACGAGCCCGAGTCTTGCGTCGAGCGCTGGACGTCGATGGCTCCAAGAGCGTGGAGGACCACGAGCTGCCTGTTCCCGAGGACGGAGCGGTGTACAGCCAGAACCAGCTGGCCGGCCTGTTTGGCGGTGATGAGCACTTCCGCGAGGACTCGCTGGGGTACATCGTCGACGGCTTTGACCGGGACGGTGACCGACGCATCTCTGCCAAGGAACTGGGGCGTGCGGCGAACTTCCGCGGCATCGACCTGGCCGAGCTGCGCTCACTGCAGGACTGGTACCTGCGCTACGACCTGATGGGTCTCAAGGGCGTGAGTGAGGTCGCTTCGGTCGGTGGTTTTGTGCGGCAGTACCAGGTCGAGGTCGACCCCGAGAAGATGCGCGCCTTTGGCGTGACCCTGCCGCAGATCCGAGTCGCCATCCAGCGGGCCAACCTCGATGTCGGGGGACGGATGATCGAGATGGCCGAGACCGAGTTCATGGTGCGCGGTCAGGGCACGATCGCCTCGACCGATGATCTCGAGACGATTCCAGTGGGACTCGATCCCAGTGCCCATGCGCCGGTGCTGTTGCGGCAGGTGGCCAGGGTTCAGATCGGACCCGAAGTGCGTCGCGGCGTGGTCGAGATGAACGGCGAGGGTGAGGTGGTCACCGGCATCGTGCTGATGCGATTTGGGGGCAATGCACTCGACGTCATCGACAGCGTCAAAGGGCGCCTGGAGCAGCTCAAGAGCGGCCTGCCAGAGGGGGTCGAGATTCACACCTCCTACGACCGCTCCGAGTTGATCGAAGATGCCGTCGATACCCTGTGGACCAAGCTGCTCGAAGAGATGGCGGTCGTGGCCATCATCTGTCTGATCTTCTTGCTGCACCTGCGCTCGGCCTTTGTCGCCATCTTTACGGTGCCGGTCGGCGTGCTGATGGCGTTTACGGCCATGTGGTTGTTGGGCATCAACGCCAACATCATGAGCCTCGGTGGCATCGCCATCGCCATCGGCGTCATGGTCGATGCGTCGGTGGTGATGGTCGAGAACCTGCACAAGCATCGAGAGCGTGAGCCGGACACCGCGCAGCTCGATTTGGTCATCAAGGCCTCGCAAGAGGTCGGTCCAGCCTTGTTCTTCTCGCTGCTGATCGTGACCGTGTCCTTCTTTCCGGTGTTCACGCTCGAGCAGCAAGAGGGCCGGCTGTTTGGGCCGCTGGCCTATACCAAGACCTTTGCGATGGGCTCGTCGGCCATCCTGGCCATCACCGTCATTCCGGTGCTGATGTTCTATTTGGTGCGGGGTCAGATTCGCAGCGAGAAGGACAACCCGCTGTCTCGCTTCTTTATCTGGGTCTACAAGCCGATGATTCGGTTTGCCCTGCAGTTTCCGGTGTTCGTGCTGGTGCTCGGACTGGGCCTGGCCGCGGTCACCGTCTGGCCTGCTTCAAAGCTGGGCCAAGAGTTCATGCCTCCACTCAACGAGGGCGACCTGCTGTACATGCCCACCACGCCGCCGGGGCTGTCGATCACCAAGGCCCGGGAGCTGCTGCAACAGACCGACAAGATCATCGCCCAGCATCCGCAGGTCGAGCATGTTCTGGGCAAGATTGGCCGGGCCGAGACCGCCACGGACCCGGCTCCGCTGACGATGATCGAGACGACCATTCGGCTGGAGCCGACCAGTGAGTGGCCCGCGGGCAAGACCATCGAGGACGTCATCTCGGAGCTGGACGCGATGGTGCAGTTCCCGGGGGTCACCAATGCGTGGACCATGCCCATCAAGACCCGCATCGACATGCTGGCGACGGGCATCAAGACTCCGATCGGCGTGAAGCTGCTGGGGGATGATCTGCAGGAGCTGTCAGCGGTCGGTCAGCAGATCGAAGCGGTGCTGAACAGCCTGGACGGCACGGCATCGGTGTACTCGGAGCGTGTCGTCGGCGGCAACTTCATCGACATCAACGTCCGGCGCGAAGATGCCGCTCGCTACGGCCTGAACGTCGCCGATGTGCAAGATGTGGTCATGTCCGCCATTGGTGGCATGAACGTCACCACCACCGTCGAGGGCCTCGAGCGCTACCCGGTGAACGTGCGCTACCCCCGTGAGCTGCGCTCGGACCTGACGTCGCTGCGCTCGGTGGCGGTGGCCACGCCCATGGGGCACTCGGTTCCGCTGGGCCAAGTGGCCGACATCGAGGTCACCAAGGGCCCGCCGGCCATCAAGAGCGAGAACGCCCGCCGCACGGCCTGGATCTACGTCGACCT
>CAYYHT010000195.1:0-10880 GCA_964471355.1 uncultured Enterobacteriaceae bacterium | reverse complement strand
GGCGTCGGTGATGCCATAGGCGTCGATGAAGGCGGCTGCGGGACCTGGCTCGAGGGCGGCCTCGACCATGCGGGCGTTCCACACATAGTAGGTGCCTTCTTCGCCTCCGGAGTCGGCGTCCTGGCTGCTATAGAAGGCGCCTTCCCCGTGCAACATGTCACGCAGCATGTAGTCGGCGATGCTGCGGGCCACGGTGGCGTAGCGGGGCTCGTCGAGTGCGACGGCGGCCTCGGCGTAGATGCTCAGGAACTGGCCGTTGTCGTAGGTCATCTTCTCGAAGTGCGGCACGGTCCAGGTGGGATCGACGGTGTAGCGATGAAAGCCGCCGCCGAGGTGGTCGTGAATTCCGCCTTTGTCCATGGCGTCGAGGGCCGAACGTACCCGGCCGAGGGCCTTGGCGTCATCGTGCTCGAGTCCGTAGGCGAGCATGAACTCGAGGTTGGCGATCATGGGGAACTTCTTGTTGCCCCAGCCGCTGTTGGTGGTGTCCCAGGTGCGATTGAGCCGTTCGAGCCCGCGCAGGGGCGCGTCCATAGCGACATCGTCGGTGGGGCTGAGCCACGACTGCGTGTACAGCTTGGCGTTGACCTCGTCGGCGATGTTCTCGATGCCTTGGCGGTCGTTCGTCCACTTGTCGGTCGTCATCTCGAGCACGTCGCGGAAGCTCGGCCGGCCATAGCGGCTGGTCTTTGGGAAGTAGGTGCCCGCATAGAACGGCTTGCGCTCGTGATTGAGCCAGATGCTGGCGGGCCATCCCCCGCTTCCGCGCAGGGCGTGGATGGCGTCCATGTAGACCGCATCGACATCGGGGCGTTCTTCGCGGTCCACCTTGATCGACACAAAATGGGCGTTGAGGTAGGCGGCGAGGTGAGGGTCCTCGAAGCTCTCTTCCTCCATGACGTGGCACCAGTGGCACGCGGCGTAGCCAATCGACAGGAAGATCGGGACGTTTCGCGCCTTGGCTTCGGCAAAGGCCTCGTCTCCCCACGGGTACCAATCCACAGGGTTGTGCTGATGTTGAAGCAGGTAGGGGCTGGTCTGAGTCGACAGGCGGTTGGTGTACTCGCCGGTCAGGTTGGCGGCCGATGCCACGCGGTAGCCGGGCGGAGTGGGGGATGAGGCCTCGACGGTTGGCTCGACGGCCACCTCGACATCGGGCTCTTGGTTCGCGCCGCAGCCGATGAGTGCCAGTAGGAGGAAGGTCTTCACGCCTGCCTGCTAACCCGGGGCGCGTCCCACGTGAGCGCACGTTCCCATGCTAAGCAGTGGTCATGGGATTGCTGCTTGCCACGCTGTGCTTGCTCATGGGCTGCCCTGCTTCGCCCCCGGAGCAGCCGGACAGCGGCGACGTGCCTGTGGAGTGTCTGTCCGTGGACCCGTGGCTCGAGATCGGCACTGGTGAGGCGGCTTTCGAGGCGTTCCCCGAGCCGCCGGCCGTGGTCATGGTGCACGGCCCGCAGGGGGGCTGGCATGTGCTGGGCAGCGCGCGGATTTGGCACACAAGCGAGTTTGTGCGCATCACCTACACCATCACCGATGTGGCGTCGGGGCAGCGGGTTGCGCTCAATCAGTACTCGGTCGCCCTGCAGATGGACGACGACTGTTCGGGCACCTTTGTCGGCATGTACGCATTCCTGGATGTGGCATCGCTGGCCACGGACGAACTGACGACTCCGCCGCAGCTGCTGTTCGACCACGAGCTGCTAGTGAGCATGTCGATCGAGGATGAGGACGGACGCACGGCGACGGCCGAGGCGACGGTCACAGCACAGCGCGATCCCGACGACATCCCCAGCGACTAGACTGCATCGCATGTCTGGTCTGACCGATCTCCACCGTCATCTCGATGGCTCGCTTCGCATCCGCACACTCGCCGAGCTTGCGGGTCGCGCCAACCGAACCATCCCCTTTGATCTGCGCTTCTTTCCCGGCATGGGCCTGCAGGAAGCTCTGGCGCGATTTTCGTTCACGCTCTCGGTGCTGCAGACGCCCGATGCTGTCGAGCGGGTGGCCCGGGAGATCTGCGAGGACGCCCTTGCAGACGGGGTCGAGGTGCTCGAGATTCGCTTCGCCCCACAGCTGCACCATGAGCAGCCGCCCGAGGCCTATGTCGATGCAGCACTGGCCGGGGTTGATGGCCGTGCAGGCATCATTCTCTGCGGGCTATATGGCGAGGACCCAGCCATCTTGCAGAGCCATGTGGACATTGCAGCGACCCGTCCTGGAGTCGTGGCGATCGACTTGGCGGGCGGACCGACGCCCGGTCATGACTTCCGACTCGACGACTACAGCAAGCCCTTTGAGCGGGCCCGGGACCTGGGAATCAACCGCACCGTTCACGCCAGCGAGGGACGCGCTCCCCACGAAATCCGCACGGCCATCGAGGTCCTGCATGCTCAGCGCATCGGTCATGGCACCACGCTGCTGGACGATCCGGCGGTGCTCGATCTGGTGCTGTCGTCGGGGGTGACCATCGAGGCCTGCCCCACCAGCAACTGGCAGGTGGGCATCATCGATACGATTGGCGCGCACCCGATTCCGCGGTGGCTCGATGCGGGGGTTCGGGTGTGCATCAACACCGACAACACCCTGCTCTCAGATGTGTCGGCGAGCGAGGAGTATGCGCGGGTCGGCAAGATCGAAGGCATGACCCCCGACAAGCTCGAAGCTGCCCGCCGATTTGGCCACGAGGCCGCGTTTAGGCGCTAGCTACAGCAGCGGGTGCGGATACTCGGCGCTGCGTTTTTGGAAGTTCAGGATCTTGTCGTTCAAGATGCGCCCGTCTTGGATCTCGAGCGCCTTGCGGATGGTCGTGTCCTTGTGCCACGCGTCCGGACCCGCCATGACGGTCGGGATGAACGGGATGAGGGCTGCGCTGATTTCGTAGGTCGCCGCGTTCCAAAGGTACGAAGGCGTGTGATCGACAGCGTAGTAGGTGCCCCGTCGGCCGCCGAAGGGGAAGCTCGGCTTGCTGAACTTGGTCGGCTTGGCGAACGAGAAGCCCATGCCCTCGTCGCAGCTGATGTCGATGATGAGCGAGCCCAGCTTGAGCTCGTCGATCTCGTTGTCGTCGACGAAGACGAACGGCGCGTCGGTGTCCTGGAAGATGCAGTTGACGACGATGTCAAAGTGGCCAAGCGCCTGCGCCATGGTCATGCGCGTGCCGTCGTCGAGCTGCACATCGGCCTTGGCGGTGTCGCCGACACGGTTGAACTGCCAGTGCCCAAGACTTGGAATTGGATTGGTGACCAAGGTGCCCGCACGGCGGGTGAACAGCGTGATGTCGTGAAAGCCGAGTCCTCGCAGGGCGTGGATGGCTCCGCGTCCAGTCGAGCCAAAGCTGATGACCGCTGCTCGGCGTCGGCGCCCGTAGTGGCCCGTGATGCCCTTGAGCTGGGCGGCATGCAGCACCCCCGCGTAGCCGGCGATCTCGTTGTTCTTGTGGAACACGTGCATCTGCCACACGTCTTGCTTCCAGATGTGCATGGCCTCCCAGGCGATCACCGTGAGCTTCTTGTCGATGGCGCACTGGGTGATGGCGGGGCCTTGCACGCAGTGTGGCCAGCCCCACAGGATCTGGCCGTCGCGCAGGGATGGCAGGTCGGCGTCGGTGGGCTTGGGCATCAAGATGATGTCGCAGTCCGCCATCAGCTCTTCGCGACTCTTGAGTGAGCCGACACGCTTGGCGAGCTGCTCATCGGGAAACCCGAACCGGCGCCCATAGCCCTTTTCGAGGCTCATGCGCTGGCGCAGTTCCTCGGGAATTCGTGGCAGTTGTTCGGGGTGAATCGGAGCCCGAAACTCATTTTCTTTGAGCGCTGTTCCGATGACACCGAGGGTGAGTCCAGACATTGAAGCCTCCGCGAAGGGCCGACCGTAGCAGGGGTGGGCTCACTCGGGGCGGCTAGCTGATCTCGCTCCACATCTGGGTGAACGCGTCGCGGTACTGCCTGACCAGACGCGGCTCGTGGGTGATCAGGAAGTTCTCGCGGTTTGACGTGTCGGCGGCGCGCGTCCAGTTGTACGAACCACACAGCAAACAGCTGTCGTCGAAGACCGCGAACTTGTGGTGAAAGTGGTGCTCGCTGTGGTCGGTATGCACATCGAGCCCCGACTGCCGCAAGTGGTCGACATCGCTGCCGCGGTCCCAGCTCTTTTCGTCATCGGACAGAATGCGGACGCGTACCCCGCGCCGGTGTGCGGCAATGAGGGCCGCCGTCACCCGGTCATCGGTGATGGTGAAGACCGCCGCGTCCAGGGTCTCGCGAGTGGACGAGATGAGCCCGCACAGGGTCTCGACCATGGGGGCGTCGGGTCCGAACAGTGCGCGACTGTTCGGCAGCGGCTTGCGAGTCTGGGGCTCAAGCACCTTGACCGCCGCGTGCAGCCAGTCGATGAGGTCGCGATCGCGCTTGTCGAGCAGGCGGCCGCGAATGTGCCCGAACAGCTCCGAGACCAACCAAGACCGGTCGTTTGCCGTCATGGTCATGTCGGCGATGACGGCGTCGAGTGCCTGTTTCTCGGTGCGAGACAGGCGCTTGTCGTCCAGGGTCTGAATCAGGTGCACCAGCAGCTCTTGCCTGGACATCGCTAGCCCACTCTGTGGCGCAAAAACAGCGCTTCTAGGGTCTTTTCGGAGTCCGCTTCGAGAGCCGTCTTGTCGCTGCGAATGACGACCACCTTGGGATCGCGCAGTCGGAACTCGCCCGTGTCGGCGTCTTTGATGAGGCCCTCGAACTTGACCGTGACCACGATGTGAGGCCGCAGCTCGACGCCGCTTCGGGCGCCGGACATGCTCGCCCGCTCGATTCGCCGCCCGGTGAGCAGCCCCTCTCGCATGATCTCGTGCTGGACCTGAGCGTCCCGCTGGCGGTCGAGTCCGGCCACGTCGCCGATGTCGACAAAGCCGCCGTCCTTGCCGCGAATGCCGATGACATAGGACCCGAATGTGCCCACGTTCTCCTTCTCGGTGACCGCAAACACGGCGCCAAGCAGGACCAGGTCCAGGGTCACCATCGGCTTGCGCTTGGTCCAGCTCGGATCTCGGGTGGCCAGGTGGTACGGGCCGTTGGGGTCTTTTGCGATGATGCCTTCGTAGCCCTGATTGCGGAAGTGCTCGTACAGCCGGTTCAGGTCGGGCTGGTCGGCAGCCAGCTGTCCCTCGGCGACCGTAAATGGCACCGGCAGGGGCATGGCTTCCATCGGCTTGACCAGGCGGGACAGGTAGTCGCGCCGCTGGTGCAGAGGCAGCTGGGTCAGGTCGTGGCCGTCTTGGTAGATCAGATCGAAGGCGGCAAAGCGCAGATTCACCGGACGGGTGCGGTCCCCCTGCAAGAAGCTGAACACCTCGTAGACCGTGGCTGGGCGCGCTCCTGACAGGCCAACGACGGTGCCGTATAGCTCGCCATCGACAATCGCCGACCGGCAGGGCAGCAGCTTGATGACCGTGTCCAGGCGGGGGACAAGCTCGAGCCAGTCACCGCGGTTGCGGGTGTAGGCACCACACAGCACCGAGCCGCTGCTGTCGGTGCTCTTGTGCAGCATGAAGCGGATGCCGTCGTACTTTCGCTCGACCCAGACCGGGAACTGCTTCTGGTTCTTGGCCGAGCCGCTCGCCAGGCATGGGCGGACCGCGACCAGCGGCTGCAGACGAATCGAGCGCAGCCCATCGAGACCCTCGGCCTCGACAATGCGGGCGACCTCGAACACGTCGGTGAGCGCCATGGCGTGGGTCAGTTGCTCGGCGGGCACGTTGAAGTGGGTGGCCAGGGCCCGGCCCAAGAGTGGGCCCTGGTATTCAAATCCAAAGCCGGCCTTTCGCAGAATAAGCTTGGCCAGCCAGAACGCCTCGAGCTTGCCGCATCGCTGGAGGACCGAGCGCAGCAGCTGGAACTTGAGGTTGCGACCGGCAGTGGGCAGCAGCCGCAGCACCTCGAGCACCTCGGCCGCAGTCAGCTGGGGGTCGCCGCGAAGCATGGTGCGGCTCTCGGCGAACAGCACGGCCACGTCCCCGACCATCGTCAGGCGGTCGAGAAGCTGGCGCCGCGTCTTCATCTGGACCGAGAGCAGCAGCCGAATCAGGCTGTCGCGCTTGAGGGTGCCGGGCCGGCCATGGAAGGGGTCGCCGACGATGCAGCCCAGCTTGCTGACCAGGCTGAGCCCGACGTCTTTTTGCAGCAGCTCTGAGAGCAGTGCCTCGCGGCCGGCCACGTCGAGCGGCTCGTCCGCGGCGAAGCCAAAGATGCGTCCGACCTTCTCGGGCCGCAGGTGCGACATCGGGAGGAAGAAGCCCTTGCACAGGCTGTAGAAGGGAATCGAGTCGAAGTGGTCGGTGGGAACCGGCAGCCCATCCGCCTTGCGCAAGGCCTCGACGGCCCAGGCCATGTGGTACGGCAATCCGAGCACATCGGCGATGTAGTCGCGGTCGATCGACGTGCGTCCGATGCCGCGGGTCACGTCCGACCAATCACCCTGCTCGGCGCGCCATGCGCGGATGTCTTGCGGCTCGACAGTGGGCATCACGCCTCCGGAAGCAGTGCGTACTCTTCTGGCTGATCGGGATGCGGCCTCAACACGCCTGTGCCGGCCTCGCGCTCGACCCGCACTGGATGGGGGAAGATCGGCGTGGTGACGCTCTTGACGATGCGAATCACGTGGATGCGGTCGCGGTAGTTTCCGCCCCACTTTGCGGCCATGTCCTTGCTGGTCAGGCCCATCTCTTCGAGCAGGTACACCGCATCGGCGGTGTGCATCAATGCCTCGCCACCGACCGGGCTGCCCGTGTCTTTGATCTGACCGATGCACAGCGCTGTGATGCCGCGCTCGTGGTTGTAGGTCTTGAGCGCCGACAGGTTGTCGGCGGTGCGGTGCTTGGTGGGGTCCAACATGTTCAGCGAGTCGATGACGACGAACTTGATGTCCTGTTTCTCGACGAGGTACCGGTACTTGCTGACGAAGTCATCCCAGGTCTGGCCCTTGTGGTACTGGCTCTCGAGCACGTAGATGTTCTCGAGCACCTGGGTGCGCAGCTCGGCTTCGTCGAGGCCCGTGGCGCTCATTCCGATCTTGGCCATGCGCGACGCAAGGTCGTCTCGTCCGCTCTCGGACTCGTCGTGAAACCCCTCTTCGGCGACGACAAAGGCCACTTTCTGGCCGGTCTGGGCGACGAGCGACAGCGCCGAGATGGCCGTGCGGGTCTTGCCCATTCCAGGAGGGCCTGCAAAGGCGATGGTGCAGCCTTTTGGCAGGCCGCCCAGCGAGCCCGTTGCGTCTTCTGTGAGGCACAGGCGATCGAGGACCGATCCGGTTCGCACACCCTGTTGTGACTTGACCAGGTTTGCCAGCGTCGCCGGTCGAATGATGTCCGAATCGAGACCGGAATCGGTGTCGGGCTGCAGTTGACCAGTGGCGAATGGGATCGCCGCGGGATCGATTGTGGGCACCCCGCCAAGGCCGCCACCCATCATCTGCATCATCTGCATCATCTGCATCATCTGCATCATGGGGTTCTGTTGCTGCATGCCCGGCGCGCCGGTGGGCATCTGGGGCATGCCGGCTGCGGGATTGTTCGGGTCTGCCATCACTCACTCTCCGGGCACAAGGCCGGAGAACATAGCAGGAGGATCACAACCGACGATCGTTACTCGGCGACAACGTGCCCGGGCATGTCGTCGTCGTCGTCTTCTTCTTCGAGGGCGTAGTCCTCTTCCTCTTAGTCGTCCTCGTCCATGAGGTCGGCGTACTGGGCTTGCAGCTGGTCCTTGGTGAACAGCTGCGTGGCGGCCTCGTTCTCTTCCTCGTCTTCGTCATCGTCGTCCCAGCCCATGAGCCGGGAGTGGACGTCCTTGTGGAAGACCTCGGTCGCTCCGTCGCCGCCAGTGGCGTGCTGCACGCTCGTTGGGTCGTCGGCAAAGTCGGACTTGGACGCTGCGGCCGCTGCGGCGACTGCATCGGGGACTGGCGGAGGGCCGCCGACAGGCGCTGCGGTGGGCTTGGCTTCAGCCTTTTTCTTCTTTTTCTTCTTCTTCTTTTCGACCTTCGGTTCTTCTTCGCCGCCGCGCCCCATCAACAGGTACGCAGCAAGGCCGAGCATGACCAGCAATCCCAAGCCGCCAACAATGACCGCAAATGCGATGAGGACGATGGCGATGATGGGTCCGTAAGCAGTGCTCATCTGGACGTGGATTCCTCTAGTGCGCGTCATCGTACCAGAAGGAATCCTGGGGTCCAGACCTACAAGCGCGCGTTACTGGCCGCAGCCAAGGAGGCCAGATGTCGTCAGGTATTTCACGGGTTGCAAAGCCCTCGAACGAGGCTGTTCGCTCATATGCACCCGGCAGCCCAGAACGCAGCTCCCTCCAGGCAGAGTTGGCGCGACAGACCGCCGAGGTCATTGAAATCCCATCGGTGATCGGAGGCCGCGAGGTCTTCACGGGCAACACCAAAGACGTCACGATGCCGTCGGATCACGGACATGTTCTTGCCCGCCTGCACATGGTGGGACCGGCCGAAATCGCTCAGGCCGTCGACGCCGCCACCGCCGCTCGCAACAGCTGGGCCGGCCTTCCCTGGGAAGAGAGGGCTGCTGTCCTGCTGCGCGCTGCCGACCTGCTTGCCGGCCCGCACCGCGACCGAGTCAACGCGGCCACCATGCTCGGCCAGGCCAAGACCTGCCACCAAGCCGAGATCGATGCCGCGTGCGAGCTCATCGACTTCTGGCGATTCAACGCCTGGTATGCCCGGGACATCTACGCCGACCAGCCCCCTGTCAGCGGCAATGGCGTCTGGAATCGCCTGGACCATCGCCCGCTCGATGGCTTTGTGCTGGCCATCAGTCCGTTCAACTTCACCTCCATCGGCCTGAACCTGCCCACCGCCCCCGCACTCATGGGCAACACGGTGTTGTGGAAGCCCGCCGTCACCAGTGCGCTCGCCTGTTGGAAGCTGTACCAAGTGCTGCTCGAGGCCGGCCTGCCGCCAGGGGTCATCAACCTCGTCAACGGCCGCGGCGTCGATGTTGGCGCCCACGCGCTGGTTCGTCCCGAGCTCGCCGGCGTGCACTTCACCGGATCGACCGGTGTCTTCCAGGGAATGTGGAAGACCATCGGCCAGAACATCGCCAACTACGGCCAGTACCCCCGCATCGTCGGCGAGACCGGTGGCAAGGACTTCATCATTGCCCACGCGTCTGCCGACCCCGATGCCATCGCCGTCGCCATCGTGCGCGGCAGCTTTGAGTACCAGGGCCAAAAGTGCTCGGCCAGCAGCCGCCACTACGTGCCCAAGAGCCTGTGGCCGGCTGTGCGAGAGCGCGTCTGCGACTTCATGGCGGACATGAAGCAGGGCGACCCTCGCGACTTCTCGAACTTCGTGTCGGCAGTCATCGACGAGCGCGCCTTCCGCAAGCATAGCGAGTACCTGACGCTGGCCCGCGAGACCTCCGAGATCGTGGCCGGTGGTGGCTGCGACGACAGTGTCGGCTGGTACATCGAGCCCACGTTGGCGCGGGTCGACGACCCCAAGCACCGCCTGATGAAGGAAGAGATCTTCGGGCCCATCGCCGGCCTGTACGTCTACGAGGACTCCAAGTGGGACGAGACACTGCAGCTCGTCGATTCGACCAGTCCCTACGCACTCACTGGTGCTGTGCTGTCCCGCGACCGCTACGCGATTGTTCAGGCCACCGAGGCCCTGCGCTTTGCTGCCGGCAACTTCTATGTGAACGACAAGCCGACCGGCGCCGTTGTGGGCCAACAGCCCTTTGGTGGGGGCCGTGCATCGGGCACCAACGACAAGGCGGGCAGCGCGCTCAACCTGTTGCGATGGACCAGCCAGCGCACCATCAAAGAGACCTTCAATCCGCCCACCGACTGGCGCTACCCGTTCCTCGACTGAGGTCAGAGGTGGGGGTCATACCCGACGTTGGGAGTGGTCTGGAATAGGGCGGAATAGGCACCGACGGCGACTTGGATAAATCCGAAGATCGCCACAATGCCTCCGCCGATGGCCGCGTCGGCGCCGGCTCCCTCTTCGACATTGACGACCGCCCAGCCGCCCATGGCCATCATTCCCAGCCCGATGAAGGTCACGATCGCCGAGAAGGCCAGCCACTCGGGGATGGGTGGAGGCTTCTTGGCCCCGTCGATGGAGTAGGTCGCCTGGACCTCGATCGGCCCGCCGGACGCCGTGGTGATCTCCATCTGCTCGACGAGAACCCGCGCCTTGCCGCGAAGGATGGCCAGCTCGGTTCGCGTATCGACGTCGTCCTTTACAGAGCGGGGCACCACCACGATCTGAAACAGCCCGCTGAAGTTCTGCAGCTCGCTCGAGCCCATCAGCGCGTCGCTGAACGCGGCCAGGCCCAGCTCGACGATCTGCTGATGGACGGCGGGCTCGATGGGAATGACGATGCGCTCGATGCTGCCGTCGGCGACGTTCTCGATGGGAATCCACGCGCCTTCGACTGCACCGGGCCTGGGTTTGGGTGCGGCAACGACCTGATCGGTTCCGCTCAAGAAGCCGGCGAGCACGCCTTCTTCGACGGCGAAGACCAGCGGTGAGATGGCCGCTGGCCCGCGCGCGCACTCGTCGGCGGCGATGGCGGCGAAATGGATCAAGTCGGGCAATGGCCGCCGTGCGTCGATGGCCATGAGCACGCCGCGCCGAGGAACCACCACAGCGAGCATCGATGCCGCCAGCTCTTGGTGCGCCTGGTTCAGGAAGGCCGGCAGCAGAACGCGCTCAGCTGCGAACGCATCTTCGCTGCACACCAGCACATCCAGCGTGTTGCCGTCGGGCAGGTATACAGCCAGGCCCTCCCAGCGCGCTTGGCGAGCTGCCAGCTCTTCGAGTGCTGGCTTGAGCAACGTCGCGATGCCCTG
>CAYYHT010000194.1:0-10941 GCA_964471355.1 uncultured Enterobacteriaceae bacterium | reverse complement strand
CGCGGCTGGTGCTGGCCATGGCCCGCTGGTACAGATCGAAGGTCGAGCCCAGGCAAATCAGCGGCCACAGCAGGCGCTGAGTCAGAAAGACCAGCACCGCATAGACACCGACCTCCATCTGGCCATTGAGGGCCAGCCAGCCGCCGCCCAGCATGGTTGCGGTAAAGCCCACGACGATGATCATGCGAATGAGGGGCGAGAACGCAGCGGACAAGCGGATCGCGCCGCGATTGGCCTCGCGGTAGGCATCGGACGCGCTGCGCAAGCGGTTCAGCTCGCGGTCTTCAGTGACAAAGGCCTTGATGGTGGCGATGCCCTCGAGGTTGCTGGCCAGGGTCGCGTTCAGCTTGGCGACCTTGTCGCGCACTTCGAGGTAGCGAGGGGCGATGCGGCCCTGGAACCAGAATGAGCCGCCGATCACGAATGGAACCGGCGCAATGGCTGCCATGGCGACGATGGGGCTAAAGAAGAAGAAGGTGATGCTGACGGCGATGGCGGTGGTGACCACCTGCAGGATGTCGTTTGCCCCGCCGTCCAAGAAGCGCTCGAGCTGGTTGACGTCGTCGTTGAGCACGCTCATCAGCTCGCCCTTGGACTGGTCGGCGTACCAGGCCATGTCCAGGTCTTGGATGTGGCCATAGGCCTCGAGCCGCAGCTCGTGCTGCACGGTCTGGGCGAGATTGCGCCACAGCACGCCGAACGCGTACTCAAAGAAGCTCTCGGCCGCCCACACGGCCACGGTCAACACCGTCAACACCATCAGCTGGTCGACGGGATCGGGAAAACCCCAGGCGGCGATCAGGCTGTCTTCGCGCTTGACCACCACGTCGATGGCCATGCCGATGAGCCCGGGAGGGGCCAGGTCGAACAGCTTATTCAGCACCGAACAAGCACTCGCCAGCCAGACCGTCCTGCGGTGCTCGCTGGTGTGGGCAATCAGCCGGCGAAGCGGGCTGCTCATACGTCGACACCCCAGACGCGCTTGGCGACCTCGGCCACTCCACCGCCGGTGTGGCGGTCGGAGCTCAGCACCTCGTCGGCGGCGGCCTTGACGTGGTCGAGGGCGTGACCCATGCAGAAGGAGAGTCCGGCTTTGTCGAACATCGGCAGGTCATTCAGCCAGTCGCCGACGGCCACGGTCTGGGCTGCGGTGAATCCGCGCTCGGCGGCGAGCCCCTCGAGGGCGGTGCCCTTGTTGTCGCGGTGGTCGCCCAGCTCGACAAAGCACTCTTCTTCGAAGGTGTTGAAGCGGAAGGTGCCCAGGCCCTTGGGCAGGTCCCGCTCGAAGCGGTCGCGCAGGTCGTTGATCTTGGCGTGCGGCCCCACCGCACACAGGGACACGATGTCGTCACGTTCCCAAGCGGGGGCCTTCATGATGTCGTCGTGGGGCTGAAGGTCGGTGGTCCAGATGCCCAGGTAGTTGGTGTGCCGCTCGGCATCGCGTCCGTAGTGAATGGTGCGACTGCCAAACAAGAAGGCGGTCAAGCCGCTCTCGAGCAGCATCTCGCGGGCTTGCATGCGCGACTCGCGGTCGATGTAGCTGCCGTGTGCGACCACGCCAGTGTTGGCGTCGATGCGCTCGCGGCCGTTGACCACGCCGACGCAGCCCTCGACACCGAGCTTCTTGGCGACCCACTGGGTGCCGGTGAACAGGCGGCCGGTGCAGATGGTGACGGCAACGCCCAGCTCTTTGAGGGCCAAGGCCGCCGCGATGTTTCGCTCGTCGAGTTGGCCGTGTCCGTGCAGGGTGGTGCCGTCGAGATCGAGCAGCAGCATTCGGTAGGGATGAGTCACCACACTCTCCAGTGGCCACCCGTAAGAGAATAGGACCGAACTTGCTGCGTACAGTGACGTGCACCGTCGTGATAGGCCTTGGTCCATGGATTGGAATGACGTTCGACACTTCCTCGCGCTCGCCCGCCTGGGCTCGGTGCGTGCGGCCGGTGCGTCGCTGGGGGTCAGCCATTCCACGGTCGCCAGGCGAGTCGAAGCGCTCGAAGAGCGTCTCTCGACACGTCTGTTTGATCGGAATCGAGACGGCTATGTGCTGACCGTAGCGGGCCGGCAGATGCTGCCGGTAGCAGAGCGCGTCGAGACCGAAATGGCCGCCCTGGAGCGTGGGCTCGCAGGTCAAGATGAGAGGCTGGCTGGGGCCGTGGCAGTCACCTGCTGCGACACCTTCATCTCGGACCTGCTCATCTCCGAGCTGACGCCGTTCTGCCGTCAGTACCCGGACATCGAGCTGGCCTTCACCGCAGACAGCCGACCCTTTGACCTGGCCAAGCGCGAGGCCGACATCGCCCTTCGCATGTTGGCCATCGGTGGACAGCCGCCCGAGTTTCTGATTGGGCTCAAGCTCGCTCCTGTGACCGTCGCCAGCTACGTCGCGACCCGGCACGAGGCGCTGTTGGATCCCGAGGTTGCGGGGACCAAGGCGCGCTGGGTCTCGTTTGAGGACCGCAAGACGATTGAGCAGCTGATCGCCGGGTCGAGCTATCCGCACATCAAGCCCTGGGGAGCGTTTTCGTCGCTGGAGCTGTTGGTGCAGGCCGCCCGACAAGGCCTGGGATTGGCGATGCTGCCCACCTACGTCGGCGATCGCGAGCCCGAGCTGCGTCGCTTGGCCAAGCCCGACCTGCGTCATTTGGCCGACGTGTGGTTGGTGAGCCACCCCGATCTGCGGGACAACGCCCGCTTTCGAGCGACGCGAACAGCGGTCGCAGAGGGGCTCAAGGCGCATGCATGGCTGTTCCGAGGTGACTGTCCCGCTCATGCACCCGGGCGTCCCAAATTCACTCCAGATGCCTCTGGCGGGGCCGACGTACAACAGTCATGACGCAACTCGAGGAGCCCGCCATGACCGCCAAAGCCGCCTTCTGGAACGACCGAGCCCAGGAGTACTCCGCGCAGCCTGTCGCCAACCCCGACGCGTTTGACCGGAAGATCGAGATCACCCGAGCCCGCATGCGGCCGACCGATGTGGTGCTGGACATCGGCTGTGGCACGGGCTCGCTCGCACTTCGTCTGGCGTCTGCGGGTGCCAAGATTCATGGCTTGGACGTGTCCGACGAGATGGTGCGCATCGCCGAGGGCAAGGCACGCACGCAGATGGTAGGCAACGTCGCGTTCCACAACGGGCTGTTCGACGACAGCTTCACCGAGTTCGAGGACGGAAGCCTGGACGGCATCTGTGCCTACAGCATTCTGCACCTCATCGAGGACCGGCCGGCAGCATTGGCTCGCATGTTCAAGCTGCTCAAGCCCGGAGGCTTCTTGATCTCATCGACGGTGTGCGTGGGCGAGTCGTGGATGCCCTACTCGATGATCTTGGGCGCCATGCGCTGGTTCGGCAAGGCGCCCTATGTAGCGATTATCACCAAGGATGCGCTCGCAGCCGACATGGCTGGGGCCGGCTTTGTGGACCTGTCCCAGCCCGATGTCGGTGCCAAGAACACCATCGCGTTCATCGTGGCCAGCAAACCTAGGTAGTTCTGGGAACCCCGAGCGCGCTCTGCTGACGTACACTCCGCGCCTCGGAGGGATCCATGATCGTACGTCGCTCGTTTTCTGCGGGACTCCTGCTCTTTCTCGCAGCCTGTAGCGGGACGCCTCCCGAATCGGATGTGGTCGTCGTCGAGACCCCACCGGTGCAGACGCCACCGATCGGTCCGCATACCTCGATCACCCCCGCCCACATCGCCGAGCTCGACGAGCCACCCGAGCTGGTGATGCCGCTTGGCGAGCTCAAGATCAACAACGAGTGCTTCTACGTTCCCAAGCGCAAGCCCAAGAAGCCCATGATCATGCATGGCAAGACCAAGTCGGCTCCGCGTCCCGAACCTGCGATGTCGGCCCCGTCGATGGCGCCCTCGGCCCCGTCGGATTTTGGTGGTCTGGCCGCAGTCGGTGGAGTCGGTGGAGGCGACGCGAGAGGAGGAGCGGGAATCGGCTCGAATGGCATCGGCACGACAGGTTTGGGCAGCAAGGGCGCATCGTCGTCAGGTGGGTCCGACGCAGGGGCTTCAGCGCCCGCTCCGACATCATCTCCGCCCGCGCCGCCTCCAGCTCAAGATCCCATCGGTTCTGCGCCGCCCGCGCTGCCCGGTGTGATGGATGAGTCCGGTCCCGCCATGGAGCAGGCCAAGAAGGTCGAAGAGCAGGTGTCTGCGGACTGGGGGGCGACGATCTGGCTCTCCAATGATGACTCCATGAGCTTGGCGAGTGCTCAGCGCGCGCTGTACGCCCTCAAGCGTGGCGTGGCCCTCAAGGCGTCCGAGATTCGGCCCCACGAGCTGCTGAACTACTTCAGCTTTGCGACGCAGGCGCCGGCCCCGGGCGAGCTGTTTGGGGTGCGCGGCGATGCCGTCCAGACTGGCGAGACCTTCACCCTGGCCTTGGCTGTCCAGGGCGCGAATCCGCCGCGACAGCCCTTGGACCTGACCTTGCTGGTGGACCGCAGCTGCTCGATGCGCGCTGAGGACCGCATGGGCTACACCCAAAAGGGCCTGACGCTGCTGTCCGACAACCTCGAAAAGGGTGACCGCCTGGACCTAGTGTTGTTCGACAGCGGCGTGTGTGCGCCGGTCGAGAACTTTGTGGTGGGGCGAGACGACACCAAGGTGCTGCTCGACGCCATCCGCAAGATCAAGCCGACCAGCTCCACCAACCTCGATGCCGGGCTGAACAAGGCTTGGAAGCTGCAGGCCTCGAGAGAGGATGTCACCGGCCGCAACCGTCGCGTGGTGCTGATCACCGACGCCAACCTGAACGCCGGCAACGTTGACGAGGACCTCGTGAGCGAGGTGGGCAAGCGCTACGACGAGGACGGCATCCGTCTGTCTGGCATCGGCGTGGGCCGCAAGTTCAACGACACGATGCTCGACAAGCTGACCGAGAAGGGAAAGGGCGCCTATGTCTACTTGGGCAGTGATGCGGTCGTGGAGCGGGTCTTTGGGCCGGGCTTCGACTCGCTGACTCGCACGATTGCTCACGATGTGCGCTTTGCGCTGGACCTGCCGGACACCCTCGCACTCGAGCGATTCTATGGCGAGGAGGCCAGCACCGATCCCACGGAAGTGCAGCCCATCAACTACTACGCCGACACCAGCCAGCTGTTTCTGCAAGACCTGAAGATCAAGCCCGGCGGCACCAATCCGCGAGATCTGGTCGCGCTCGAGATGCACTGGAAGGACACACAGACTGGCGAAGATCGGCTCCAGCGCTGGGAGAGCAGCGTCGGTGCCCTGCTCGACTCCGACAAGCGGAACGTGCACAAGGCCCAGGCGCTGATGAGCTGGACCGACGCGCTGCTGGCCAAGGCCATGGGCGGAGAGTGTGGCGACTCCGTCGACTCCTACAAGCAGCGGGCAGACAAGATCAGCGATGACGCCGAGATCAACTACGTCAGCGGCTTGTTGGCCAAGCACTGCGGCGTGACCATTCCGACCAAGGCGGCGCCGCCGGTCAGCTACAAGGTCAAGGTCGACTCCGACGCGCCCATTTCCGAGGTGCACCTGGTCTGCGCGGGCGTTCGCAACGTCAAAGCACTGGGTGGCGGCATGACCGTCGCCAGCTTCTCGGTGCCTCCTGGGGAGTGCACGGTGCGGCTGATGCAAGGCAACAAAGAGATGAGCGCCACAGCGACTGTGCCGGCCACCGGCGGCGATCTGACCTGTCGAGTGCGAGCCGGCAAGCTCGGCTGTTCCTAGGCGATCAGCCCGAAGCGGCCGACGATGTACATGACCGCCATGCACAGCAGGAAGACCATGCCGCCGATGTGCCAGGCCCGGTAGAGCGGGCTTGGGCGGAAGGCCTCGGGCACTTCCTCAGCGGTGACGACGGTGTAGTTGAGCACCGCGAACGCAAAGCCCGTCACGCCGGTCAGCCCCGTGGCCAGGTCGACGAGCGCCTTCAGGTGACCGGTGAACTGGTAGATGATCAGCCAGGCGACGAGCACGCACAGCGCCAGGATGCCCCAGTAGGCGGGGCTGCGCTTGCCCGCGGTGCTGCCCTGGACCTCGGCGCCGTGCTGCAGGCGCAAGATGGCACCCTCGACGGCCCGTGGAAAGCCGTCGGTGCACGCGATGGTGGTGGACAGCATGGTGCTGAACGCGGCGACCAGAATGACCGGCCGGATCCACTCGCCGAGGGCTGCGGTGTAGACGTTGACGAGCATCGTGGCAAAGGCCCCGGCCCCGTTTGGAATCTCTTCGCCGCTGCCAAAGAGCACCGCCGCGCCCATGAAGACGAACATGCACGCCAGGGTGACGGTGCCGATGTAGCCGACGTTGAAGTCGAAGAAGGTCTCGTCGGGGTTCACGGGCTTTCCGCTCGCCGCGGACTTCTCGAGGCTCCACAGGCTGGACCAGACGGCGGTGTCGAGCGCCGATGGCATCCAGCCCGCGATGGCGGCGAGCAGGACGAGGTTGCTGGCGGTGAGCTCGGGGCCGGTCGGCATCCAGCCCATGGCTCCCCACTCGACCTTGGGCAGCAGCACCACGACACAGGTGACGGTGGACACTGTCAGCAGCACCATCATGGCCTTCATGAAGCCCTCGAGTGCCTTGTATTGACCGACTGCGAGCAGTCCGACGGCCGAGACCATGAGGATGGCGGCCCATCCGAAGGTGGGAATCGCGTCAGTGACGAGCGCGCTCGCCATGCCCGAGGTGACGATGGTGACAGCGGCGATGACCGTGAACATCGTCGAGAAGGACAGGGCGATGAACACGTAGATGACCCAGGTCCCGCGGCGCCTGTAGCCCTCGAGCAGCGAGAATCCGGTGGCCGCGGTGTAGCGGGGACCGGCTTCGAAGGCGGGGTACTTGAAGAAGTTGGCCAGGAGGATGAGCCACAGCAGGCCCATGCCGAATCCAGCGCCGGCGCGCGTGGATTGCACCAGGTGACTGACGCCGATGGCGGTGCCCGCCCAGAGCAACCCCGGTCCAAGCATCGCAAGTCGAGTTCGCAGGTCGTTCATGCGGCGCTGATAACAACGTGAGATCGGCGTGAGGGGGCCGGTGTAGATCGGAGGGTTAGCGAACCTGCAATGGAGGTTCTGATGCGAAGTGCTTGTTTGATTTTGGCGGCCGGCTTGTCGGTGGGGCTTGTGGCCTGTGATGGCGGCGACGACGACACCGAGGTCGAGTCGGACACGGACACCGATACGGACAGCGACACCGATTCGGACACGGACACCGATTCGGACACCGACACCGATACGGACACGGACACCGATACGGACACCGACACCGATACGGACACGCCCCACGACTGCTTGGACAACCACGGCATCGCCGGCACGACGTCGGACTGGAGCTACTCGTGGAAGAACACGAGTCGCGTAGGCGGCAAGACCATGAGGGTGCTCGCCTATGACAACGCTGTGAACACAGCGACCCTGCAGATCAGCTCGAGCTGGACCGATGCCCCGGCGGTCTTCAGCGCCACCGAGACCATCGATGTGTACTGCGATGCAGACTTCCTCTACATGATCGCCAGGCAGGTCAACAGCAACTTCAACCCCGGAATTGGCGGCACTACCGTCTCCGAGAACGCCTACACCTACGATGTGCCCGTCAAGTGGCAGGCCAACACCAGCGGCGCTCCGCCGACGGCTGGCTCCACCCCCACGCCCGTGTTCTGGTCCCGGACCACCAAGGGGACAAAGGTCGACATAGACGGCGTCAGCACGGCCTTCGACACCACCGATTCCTGCTGGCTCGTGACCTATGACCAGCTCGGCTACCCGCCATGGAGCCCCGACTGGTACCAGTGCGGCGAGCCTCCGACTATGACCAACCCGACCCCCACGATCACCGAAGAGTACCGGTGGGAAGAGGACATCGGCGTGGTCAATGACTGGGACAGCCGGCTGACCGCCTACGTGCCCTAGAGGGTTGAGTCTGAGGTCGGCGAACGAATCATGACAAGGAGCGGCGAGCTTCGTCTCGCCGATTCCCGCGGGCGAGCGGATCGAGGGCGAGACGAAGCTCGCCTCTCCTTGTCACGATGCAGGTGAATTTCGGACTCGACCCACTAGGACTAGGACGCCTGCCCAATATCGCTCAAAGGCACTTCAAAAGTGTCGAGTGGATCGATGTTGGGGAGTCAGATGGCGCGTAATCGCATTCTGGTGGTGGAGGACAGCCGGTTCATCCGCACGGACATCGTGCGCATGCTGGTGCAGTCTGGCTACGACGTGCTGAGTGCGGGTGACGGACTCGAGGCCATCGCGCTGCTGCGGTCCGGTGAGATCGTCGATGCGGTCACCCTAGACGTGGCGATGCCGAGACTGGGCGGGTTCGAGACCTGCGCCCGCATTCGTTCCCATGCGCTGCTTGCCCGCAGTGGCGAGCCGCTTCCCGTCCTGTTTCGGACCAGCAAAGACAGCCTTCGTGAGCGCCGCAAGGGCTTTGCTGTCGGCGGCACCGACTTCATCCTCAAGAACAGCATTCGAACCGAGCTGATCTCGACACTGGGTGATCTGGTGGACCCGCCCATTCGTCTCGATGGCGTGTCCACGATGGTCGTGATGCCCGACTCCGAGGTGGGCGAGCGGCTGGGCACGCTGCTTTCGTCGGCGGGTGCCCAAGTGAAGCGAGCCAGCAGCGGTGCCGAGGCGCGGTACCGGGTAGCGTCAGGACAGGTGTGGGATCTGGTGCTCATCGCGGCCCAGCTGGCTGATCAGGCGTCGGGAGCGCTGGTTCGAGAGCTCCGGCAACACGAGGACTTCGCTGCCACAATCATCTTTGGCGTCGCCCAGCCCGATGAGCGTGGAGTGGCGGTGTCCCTGCTTCGGGCGGGGGCTTCGGACTACATCGCAACGCCCTTTTCGCGCGAGGAGCTTCTGTTCCGGGTGCACATGCATACCTCTAGGCTGGGCTCTGTCGCGGCGCCGATCGAAGCGAACCCTGCCGTCAATGCCGAACAGGAGCCCGATGGGCCGCTGCAGGTGCTCTTTGCCGAGGACAGCATGATCAGCGGCACCATCACCAGCGCTCTGCTTCGCGGTGCGGGGCACCATGTGCAGTGGGTCAAGCACGGTGCCGCCGCCGTCGATGCGTTTCGAGAACGGGCCGAGGGGTCCGACGGTGGCTTCGACGTGGTGCTGACAGACCTAGAGATGCCCGAGCTCGGTGGAATGGACGCCTCGAGTCAGATTCGGGCCATTGAGCTGGAGCTCGGCATGCCGCGGACTCCGATCGCTGCGCTGACGGCAAGCCACGGCGATCGGATCGAGGCCCTGTGCGCCGAGGCGGGCATCGACCGCGTGTTGCCGAAACAGTTCGGCGTGGCCGACCTGCTGGAACTGGTTCAGGCTGGGTCGGCGCAGCAACGGAAGCCCGTGCTGTAGTCGTGGTAGCCGACGCTGTGCGCTTGTCCTGTGTTGCCGGTGCAGGCGACAAACAGGAGGAGGATCACTGCACAGGCTCGATCTTCAAGGTCAGGTCATAGGCGCCGGTGGCCCCCTCGAAGGTGACTTCACCCAGGCCGGCGTACCACTGCAGGTCTGCTTGGGTGAAATAGATGCCGTCGATGTCGTCGTCGAAGTCGATGTCCGAGTCGCGGTACCACAAGGTCAGCTCGGCGCTTGGCTGCACGGTGAAGGTCTCGGTCTCGTACCAGATGGGCTCGAGGTCGTTGTCCTTGACCAGGGTCTCGTACATGGGCGTGTCGTTCAGCTCAATGCTGACGTAGGGGTCTGGGGGCGTGCTGCCGCTGAGCAGTGCGGGAGCGTACTGGTAGACGTAGTCCAGCACGTCGACCCAGCCGGCGGCGTCCTCGTCGACATAGACGATGACCTGTCCGATCAGCTCTTGCATCCAGCTGGGCACGAAGCCCGACCAGTCCCAGGGGGTCTCGTCGTCGATGTCGGCGTAGGGCAGGATGGTGGCGGCGACAACGGTCACTTCGAAGGCCTCGATGCCATAGGCGCAGCACCCGATCGACTCTTCTGCGGCGTCGCACATGGTGTAGAGATCGTCGCAGACACAGGCGGCGTCGACTTCGGCGGAGTTGGGCCCGCAATCGAGGGGCTCGGGCTCGGTTTCGGGCTCGGTTTCGGGCTCGTCGTCGATGGGGCTCTGTGGCGGTTCCTCGTCCACATCGTCATTGGGCCCGTCGTCATCGGCGGTCGAGTCCTCGATGTTGGGGGTGAGCTCGTACTCGGCTCCGTCCGGGTTTAGCGTGGGCGAGCAGGCAGTCGACAGAACAAGGAGCACGGCCGCGGCGGCCAACAAAACGGTGCGCATAAAACATCCAGAAGAAAGGGGTGGCCCGGGACAAAGGCCCCGGACCCGGGGTTCATACCGGGCGCTCGCCCAGTAAGAAACCCATTGACCCGGTGTTGACTGCTGCAACACGCTGCAACATGGATCGAGACCAAGCTCGCCCCTCCGTCGGTCTACGGGGGCTCTTCGTCCGGCAGCTTGAGGTACTCGTCGTTCTCGCCTGGGACTTCGGGATCGTCCCCCGCCGCCCACCGGTCTCGGGCTGCCCGAATCGGTCCTGCGTCGGAATTCACGTAGTTCCACCACAGCAGTCGGTCGCCGTCGAGGGGGGCCCCGCCGATGGCCAGAACATGCGTGTCGACCTCGCAGCGCACCGTGGCCGGACCAGGGTGCAGCAGGCCCATGGTGTGCAGTGCAATGGCGTCGTCACCGTCGAGCAGCTCGCCATCGATGACGTACAGGCCTCGCTGCTCATGCGGGATGTCGAGGTCCAGCTCCGCGCCCGCCTTGAGGTGAATGTCGCAGACGAACATCGGCGCGCCGTACGAGGGAGCCGTCTGGCCGAAGGCGGTCCCGCTCAAGATCCGAATCTCGACTCCGGGCCGAGTCACGGTGGGCAGTGTCGCGGCAGGGTGGTGGTGGAACGAGGCCGGTCCATTCTCGAGCCCTTTGGGCAACGCCACCCACGTCTGGATGCCGTGCTCGATTC
>CAYYHT010000193.1:0-11027 GCA_964471355.1 uncultured Enterobacteriaceae bacterium | reverse complement strand
GATGTAGGCCAGCGTGCTGCTGTTGCCTTCGCCTGCGGCCTGGAAGCTGCCGCCGTTGGTGACGGCAGCGGCGCATGCCCCGTCGCCTGAACAGGTCAAGGTGACGTCGTAGCTGATGTCTCCATCAAGGCCCATGTAGCCGTTGACGACGTCCTGGACGCAGGTGCTGGCCCCAGCGTTGAGGGTCGAGGTCACGTTGAGTGTGTAGTCGCAAGACGCGCAGGTCTCTTCGGTGTCGACCTTGCCGACGATGTCCCAGACCACTTCGCAGTCGATGGCGTCCGTGGCGTTGGCTGACTTCCACTCGTCGTTCGGGAGCAGGATCATGGTCTCGGTACCGGACGCGTCGCCCTCGGCGGTGAGGTCGAGCCAACCGTAGAAGTAGCGAGTTGCCCCCGCCACGGCAGTAAACTCGCCGGTGACCGAATCGGTGTAGCCGTCACAGGCTTCTTGCGTGGTCAGTCCCTCGTCGAGACTGGTCGTCACATCGCCGTTGCCGCCCTCAATCTCGGGGTTTCCGTCACCGTTGCCGCCGCCTCCGCCGCTGCATGCGGTGCCTAGGGTCAGAAGTGCTGCTACGGCCACCAAGTTGATCTTCATTGAATCCTCCAATCGGACCGGGAGCATAGCCTGGATCAGCTCAGGGCTCAGTCTGGATTTTGCAGCTGTCCTTGAGGGGTAGTACTGCCTGCCGGAAGCCACTGATGTTGAACGTCGTGCTGGTCGGCGGCGACGAGAACGGCGTGAATTCAAAGAACATCGATTCGTGAACCAAAAGCTCCTTCACGATGATTTTTGCCTTGGGAAAGTGCAGCTGCTTGCCCCCGACGCTGCGTCGCATGCGCCACTCGTCGGGCGAGCCGTCATTGAAGCCGATTCGCGCCATGGCGAGGTAGTCGTCGTAGTAGTCGCCGTACACTTCTGGAATCAGTTTTGTGGCGATGTACGCACGCAGCTTGCCACGTTCGCACTCGATCACCATATGGGGGCGCTCTTTGCGCTCGTCTGGCCACCCGGTCACGTCCGCCTCGGCCTCAAGGGTGATCTTGACGTTGACGTGTTTCTGGGCTGTGGGAGCCTGATCGGTCCACAGGGACCAGTCGCCGCTGGGCAGCACCGAATCCTCAGCGGGAGCGGGGCTCGCCAGAAGCAAGCAAATCAGGGCTGGAAGGCTGCGGATCACACTCATGCAAACAAACCTAGCAGACTATGGATTCCACACGCCGCCCTCTCCGCCGAATGCTCCGATGTCGGCGGGAGTGCCATCGTCGTCATCGCCGTCCGCGGCGTCGATCGCTGGCGACGTGGGTTTCAAGGTCCAGACGTCGTCAGTCCAGTCGCCGTTGTCGGTGACATCCCACAGCCGAGGGTTGCTGTCGAGGTTGCCATCGGTGCCGCTTGGGTCGTCGATGTTGTGGTAGTGCTCGGGTTCGTTGTCGAAGATCACGGTGGTCGTCTGTACGAAATCACCCAGCGTGCTGGATGTGTAGATGGCGTCGCCCCCGCGATTGTAGGCAACGATGCTGTTCATCAACTCGACGTCGGCACCGGCGAAGCGCAGGAAACCGCCGCCGCTGGGGGCGGTGTTCATGGTCGCGGTGACGTGGTCGATGCTTAGGGTTCGCGACTGCACGGTGTGCAGCATGAGTCCCCCGCCGTACAGCGCCGAGTTGTCGTGGAAGACCCCGTGCCGCAGCAACACGTTGGCATTGAAGGTGTACAGGCCGCCTCCGTTCAGCTGCAAGGAGTGGTTGTCAGCAAACAGGACGTGGCGCAAGCCGGCATCGGCGCTGTTGCAGTTGATGCCTCCACCGTGGCGGGTCGAGATATTGCCGGTGACAGCAAGGCCATCAGCGGTGATTGAGCCCTGGTCGATGTAGGCAGCACCGCCTTCGACAGCGAGGTTGTCTCGCATAGCAACGGACTCCAGCACAACGGCGCCGCCATCGGCGAACAGTGCACCGCCCTTGGAGCCCAAGCCCTGAATCAGCGACAGGTCACGCAGGGTGATGTCCTCCTCATCGGGAGCCAGCAGGATGGGGCCAAGCCATTCTCCATCCAAGAAGGTCAGATCACGCCCGGCGCCCTCGATCGTGAGTGACTTGCCGTCCAGCATCGCGCGGGTTGGCCATGTGCCTGCAGCGATGGCGATGCTTCCACCGTTTGCCGATGCGTCGATGGCCGATTGAACGTCGGCATAATCCTCGGGCACCAACACCTGTCCACGGGCCACAACGGCCGTCGATGATGGTGTGGAGAAGGCGGTTCCATCGCTGACGACCAAGCTCAACACGTAGCGACCGGCAATGTCAGGGGTCAGCGAGGGAGTCGCAGTGGTGGCACCGACGATGTCGCTGGTCTGCAAGACAGAGCGTCCAGGCATGTCGTCCAGACTCCATTCGTAGCCCAGGCCATCACCATTGGGGTCGGAGGAGGCACTGCCGTCAAGCGTGGCCTCAGCGCCCAGGTCCAGCACGACCTCGCCTCCGGCATCAGCAACCGGTGCGTGGTCCAAGATGTTGGTTGGATCACCGTCAGTGTCGTCTGGGACGCCATCACCGTCGGTGTCGACGTTGGTCGGGTCGGTACCGAGGCCCCATTCTTCGAGGTTTGTCAGCCCGTCGCTGTCGGCATCGTCGCCGGGAATGTCGATGCCAAACTCGGCCTCCCACCCGTCCGGCATGCCGTCGGAGTCCGCGTCACCGTACAGCGCGTCGAATGAATCCGCTGCGGTTGGGCCTCCCCAAGCGCCGAGGTCGCAGATGCTGCCATCGGGGTCGATGCAGCCAACCTGGCCAGCATCGATCATCGGGCTGCCGGCGCCCAAGCGGTAGTCGTCGGCCCCGGCGAACAGCGGATCGGCATGCACCATGCCACCCGCTAGGGCGACACTCGCGGGGCTGGTGTTGGTGTCGTTGTCGTACCAGCCAATGCGTTCGACGTCGTACCCGCCAAAGCCGCGGTAGACCGCGAATGTGGAGCTGTTGTTGGCGAAGATGGATTGCTTGAGGTGCCCTTCGCCGCCGCTGACATACCAGGTGGAGTAGACGCTGCTATTGCGGATGACGGTGACCTGGTCGGTCTGTACGTCACCGACGCGCTGGTAGTAGGCGCCACCGTCCGAGCTGCTGTCGTTGTCGGCGAGGATGAGGTTGATGATCGAGCCCGTCACCTCGTCGAAATAGATGCCGGCACCGCTAGAGCCCGACATGTTTGCCGAGATGCGCCCGCCAGCCCAGTCGACGTCCGAGCGCCGCGCGTACAGGCCACCTCCCTGAAAGCCAGAGATGTTTGCATCGATGACCACATCCAGGAAGCTGCTGCTGCAGTCCTGCATGCCGACTCCGCCACCGGTGTAGCCGGCATTGCCAACAACGGAGACCTCGGTCAGGTGAACCGTCGAGTTGTCGCAGTAGACCGCGCCGCCTCGGCTGCTGGTCCCACCAGTCAGGGTCACGCCTTCGATGGACAGCTCGCCTTCAAGAATGACCGAGACCACCGGACGGCCTGCGATGCCGTGGATGGTCGTGGCGGCGGATCCTGCTCCGCGGACCGAGAATCCAACCGCGGCGGCCACGACCTCAGTTGTGTAGTCTCCGGCGGCCAGAACGATGGTGTCTTGCTCGGTGACGGCGGCCAATGCGTCATCAATGGTGGCGAAGTCGCTGGGGACCAGCAGGTCGCCGTACACCGAGACGGTCGTGACCGCAGGCAGTGAGAATGCTGGTCCATCACTGACGATCAGCTCGATGCGGTAGTTTCCACGTGTGTCCGGTGTGAAGCTGGGCGAGTCGGTTGCGGCGTCTGACAGGTCCGAGACGGTGATGGCCGATCCCAGTGGAACGGTCGCAAAGCGCCAAGCAAACGTGATGGCGTCGCCGTTCGGGTCGCTGCTGGCAGAGCCATCGAGCGCAACCAGAGCACCTTGTTCTGCGCGACTGTTGACGCCGGCATCGGCCGTGGGCCTGTTGTCCGAGTCGTCGACTGGATTGGTGCCCGCCGCGATCTCATCGGGATCGTCCACACCGTCACTGTCGCTGTCAGGCAGGTCGGGACGGGTGCCGAGGTTGAATTCCTCGGCGTTGCTGATGCCGTCCCCGTCGAAGTCCTGGGCGGCATCGTCGGTGCTCGGGTCGAGTTGATAGAGGGCTTCCCAAGCGTCTGTGAGCCCGTCAGCATCGGTGTCTCGGACCCAGCCCTCGGCGCCAGAGGGAGCGAAGGCGCCTCCGTACAGTCCGATGTCGATGCGGCTGCCGTCCCGGTCGAGTTGCTCGGGGTGCCCTGCATCGATCAACGGCGAGGTTCCCTTGGGGGCCATCAACTCGCCGGTGGGGCCCAGAGCATTCCAGCCCACCAGTTGGGGATTGGCGATCAGCGTGCCCGGGACGTCGACAAGCTCGGTCGTGCCAGGACCATACAGGTCGCCGATGTTGGCATAGAAGTTGTTGAACAGCGGAACGAGGGTGCCGAACTCCTCGTCAATGGCCATCATGAAGGGGGCATCGTTGTAGGCCACGACCGAGTTCTCGAGAGTGACGATGCCGCGCCACGCCTCGATGATGCTGCCGGTGGAGCTGTTGCTGTGAAAGACGGAGTTCCTGGCGACAAATGGCGCCGACAGGGCCACCTGAAAGACGGCGGCACCACTCTCGGCTGAGTTGCTGTGCACCACTGAGTTCTGGAGCTGGTACTCGAGGTTGGAGCCCGACTCCGCAAAGAAGCCTCCGCCCTGGTCCGTGGCCGAGTTGTAGGCGATCACCGAGTTGGAGACCCACAGGGGCTTGCCGAAGATGCGAATGCCGCCGCCGGTCTGTGCGCTGTTGTTGCGAATGATGCTGTCTGTGACCGTCAGAGCCATCTTGTACGCATAGATGCCGCCGCCTCTGGACGTCGCGCTGTTGTCCTCGACAATCACGTTGTCCAGCCACAGATCGGACTGGTCTGATCCGTGGATTCCTCCACCGGTCGCCGCAGCTCCTCCGGTGATGGTCAGGTTGGCCATGGTCACGATTTCGGCGTCGCGAATGGTGACGACCGGTCCCACGCCGTCGCCGTCTAGCACGACTTCGTGGGCGTCCCCAAGCCCGATGACGTCGACGCCACGGCCCTGAAAGTCGATCAGCTCGCGGTATGTCCCCGGTCGCACGAGTACGGCTGAGCCCACAGCGGACAGAGAGATGGCTTCGCCAATCGTCGCCACGTCGTCGGGGACCACCAAGCCGTCTGACACGCGAACATCGACCGTCGCCATCGACGAGGTCACGCCGTCAGACACCGTGAGCTGTGCGCTCCACAGGCCGGTCACGTCCGGAATGAACACCGGCTGGGCGCTGGCTGGGTCATCCAGGGCCGCCGTTCCGCCGTCGGCTTGGTCCAGCACCCAGGCATAGGTGAGGGCCGTGCCGTCCGGTTCGTAGGAACCAAGGCCGTCAAGCATCACGGGATCGCCAAGCACGGTTCGCTGGGCCCGCCCTGCATCGGCGTAGGGAGCGTGATCGCGAGCGTCATTGGGCAAGCTGCCCGCAGAGTGCTCATCGCCGTCCGACACGCCGTCGCCATCGCTGTCCGCAGAAGCGGGATCGGTCTGCGAGGCGTATTCGAGGGTGTTGTTGAGTCCGTCGGCGTCCCCGTCGAGAGCCGAGTCGTCGACCAGTGGTGCTAGACCGTGCTGGACTTCCCACCCATCGGGCAGGCCGTCGGCGTCGGTGTCAGCTGTGTAGCCCCAATCAAAGTCCGTGGGCGCATCTGGACCACCCATCGCGCCGGGATCGGAGGCAGAGCCGTCCGGGTCGAGCAGCAGAGGGTCTCCGGCATCGATCAGCGGGCTGTTGACAGCGATGCGCAGGTCCCATTCATCGGCGGGCAGTGTGGCGTCAAACCGAATGAAGCTGGGATCGGCATGAACGGCCCACGGGTCGGCCGACCGGCGCAATTCGTCACCGCTGTTGCCCCAGCTCGTCGAGTGAGTGACGACATGGGTAATGGCGTTGCTGCTTGCGTAGTACAGGCCGCGTTCACGCTCGTGCCACGCCGCCACGACGTTGTTGAGATCGAGGTCGCTGCGGAAGTTGTACGTGACCTGACCAACGCTCGCGGTGTTGGCCACGAAGGTCAGGTTGGTGCCGACGACGTTTGCGGGGATTCCGGGTGGAGGTGGCGGGATGGGGTCGCCGGGGTCGACGACCGGAAGCTCCCAGGCGTAGATCGGATTGCGTGCGGACATCGCACCACCCGACGAGCGTGCGACGTTTCCCGCAAAGACCGATGCAGTGATGTGGGCCGAACCGCGTACCACAGCCATTCCGCCACCGCTGTGGGCACTGTTGCTGACGAACTGCAGCCGCTTGCCAGTCATTGCAGCCTCGGGCCCGACCCAGATGCCTCCGCCGTCGACGGTGGCCTGGTTCCTTTCTAGGACGACGTCTTGCGCAGTGAGGGTGCCGCTGGTGACTGCGATGCCTCCGCCATCGTCGGCGGCAAAGTTCGATTCGATGCATGTACGCAGGACGCTGGCGTCGCCGGACACGTGGATTCCTCCACCCTGGACCGCGGCTCCTCCACCGATGGTCAGCCCGTCAATGGTGCTGCTGTCGGTCTGGACCACCGAGTCGGTGCCGTCTCCGTACAGCAGCGTGCGCTCGCAGCCCTTGCCCGCCAGGGTGATGTCGAGGCCCCGCAGATCTGCCGTCTCGAAGAAGGTGCCGTCTCCGAGCTGGACGACATCGCCAGCGGTCGCCACACCGATCGCATCGCTCAGGGTGGGTTGGTGATCCGGTACCGCAATCTCGTCGATCCAGCCGTCGCAGTCCTCGTCAGCACCGTTTGCGGGGACCTCGATGGTGTCGGGACTGGTCGCGCCGGCGGCGTCGTCACAGTCGAGCGCGTTGTCCACGATGCCCGGACCACAGTCGGTTGTGGGCGCATCTGGGTCGCCGTAGCCGTCACCGTCTGTGTCGTAGTAATTCTGACTGACCACGACGTCGTTGTCGATGAGCCCATCGCAGTCGTTGTCGACCTGGTCACACAGCTCGTCGGCGCCGGTATGGGCGTCGGCATCGGCATCGTCGCAGTCTGTGTCCGTCCACGCGTAGCCATCAGGAGGAGAGCATGCTTCGACGGTCTCACCGGGCACGCCTTCGGCGTCCCCGTCCGCGTCTGGGAAGAAGGCGGTGGTGATGCCTCCCTCGTCGACTTCGCGGTTGCAGTCGTCGTCGACGTCGTTGCAGACCTCGATGGCGTCCGGGTTGATGTTGGGATCGAGGTCGTTGCAGTCGCCCGGCACCGTCGATGCGTCCGCCGCCAGCTCGCACACTCGGCGAGCGAACTCGGTGTCCCCAAAGCCGTCTCCGTCGCGGTCCCAATACGCGACGATGGTCACGCCTTCGTCGATCAGGCCGTCGCAGTCGTCATCAATGCCGTTGCAGCGCTCGTCCGCACGGGGATTGACGGCGGGCCGCCTGTCGTTGCAGTCCCGCTGACGAAAGCCGTCTCCGTCGACATCGGGCCCGCAAGCGGACAGTAAAGAGATCAGAACGAGTGAGAAGGTTCTCAGAGGTACGGCCTCACTTGGTGATGATGAATGGACCATTGACGGTGGTGGCGCCCGTGTCTTCATCCCATCCATAGAAGTACCCGGTCAGGGTGTTTCCATCGATCTCAATCCACGCAAATCCCGGATCGTCGTAGTCCTCGAACAGCGGTGTGTTGTCGTCATTGCGAGGTCCCTTGGTCTTGGCACCCGCACCAGACACCACGAAGGTGGTGCCGCAGGTCGGCGGCATCCACTGGCGGTTGTGGTCATGCCCACTGAAGTAGATGTCGACGGTGCCGCAGATGTGGTCCTCGAAGAATGTCTTCATGTACTTGCCGCAGGGGGCATCGAGCGAGGGAATGTCGCAGTTGCCGATGTTGATGAAGTCCACTTCGTACTCGTCGTACTGGCCCGCGTCACCGTGTTGGCCGTTGCTGATGTACGGGTGGTGCCCGAAGACAATCTTCCACTCTGCGACGCTCGCGGCCAGCTCGGCATCGAGCCAGCCGCCCTGGGTCTCGCCGAGCAGGTCGGCAAAGAAAATCTCAGTGGTATCGAGGGACCACAGATCGACCGGGCTGCCCGTGGGCAACATGGCCGGCGGCACCTTGTAGAAGCTGTCCTCCATGAACCACTTGGTGCTGTCCATGGTGTAGTCGATCTCGTACTGCGCCTTGTTCGGGTCCAGGTCGAAGCCGAGGCCGCCGCCCCCCAGGTCGTGGTTGCCCAGAGTGGCAAAGAACGGGAAGCTCAGTCCGGCATAGGGCTGCTCAAAGTGGCTGTCGAAGAGCGCGTCGGTCTCGCTGTCGACCCCTGTGTCGTACACGTTGTCGCCCAGGTAGAGCGCAAAGTCGCAGCCGCGGTCTGGGAGCGCGCACACTTCCTCAATCACCTCGGCGACGGCGAACTGCTTGGAGGAGCCCGTTCCGGCGTCACCAAGGGCGATGAAGCGGATGACCGCCGGGGGTGGTCCAGTGTCGGTGTCGGTGTCCGAATCGGTATCGGAGTCCGTGTCTGCGTCTGAATCGGCGTCGGTATCCGAATCGGTATCGGCATCCGAATCGGCATCGGTGTCGGCGTCGCTCTCGGTCCCGACCGGCTCGAACTCGCCTTCGTAGGGAGTCGCGCAGGCGATCAGTAGCAGCAGGGGAATCGTCACGAACCGCATGAGTGGCTCCGGGTAGAGGGGCAGATTTACGCTGTCCCCGTCCGATCCGCAACGATTTCAGCGCAGCTTGACGCCCTGCTGTCCGAACACCTCGTGAATCACCTTGATGAGGTACTCCGAGGCGGCATTGATCTCGTCGGCGCTCAGCTCTGACGCGTCGTTTGCATAGGTCAGAGCGTATGTGACGGACCGCAGTGCGACGCCGTCCTCTTCGTGGGCGAACTGGTCGACGATGCTGACGTTGGACAGCCACGCAGGACCGGCCGTCGCCATGTGCTCGGCGATGTCCCGGGCTCGCACACCCGTGGGCATGGAGAAGGCCAGGTTTCGCACCGACGGATGGTGCTGAGGGGGTTCGGAATAGTCCGGACGTGGACCTTGCCGCAGCACGTCGCCGTCGAGCTCGATGTACACCGGACGGGTTCGCTTGAGCTTGTGATTGGCGACGACTGCTGGATGCACCTCGCCCAGAATGCCGACGCGCTCGCCGTGCAGACGGATCGAGGCCTGGCGTCCGGGGTGCAGCGCCGAGAAGAGCGGGTCCCCCGAATCGGCCGGGCCAACGGTCAGTGGCAGGTTGAGCTCGGCGGCGAGCTCTTCGACTATGCCGACGAGTATCCAGGTCAGGCTTGAACGCTTGTCGGTCCAGTCGTCCTTGCGTCCAGGCTCGGACGCCAGCGCCCACAGCACCTTGTGTTCACTGCAGACGCCGTTGGAGGCGGAGGCGTCGGGATGGAAGGTCCGGGTCCATTCGAACATGCGCACACGCTCATTTCGCACGCGAATGTTGGTCGCGAGGCCCTCCATGGCCTGGGCGAGGCAGTTGTTCTTGAGCAGGGAGTAGCCACGATCCAGGGCATTCTGCGTCTCGACGTGGTTCCACAGCGGATGTTCTTCGTGGAATCCGAGCGCTTCGCGGGCTGCGCGGCTGTAGAAGCCGTCGGTGAACACTTCATAGAAGCCAGCGCCGACCAGAACCTGTTCGGCTTTGGCTTTGGCTAGCTCGGAGTCGCTGGGCAGCTTGCCCATGTCGACGGGAGGCAGTGTGTTGGGCGTGTTGTTGTACCCGATGGACTTGGCGAGCTCTTCGTACAGGTCAGCGGTGTGCTCGACGTCCCACAGCCGCCCTGCGGGCACCCGGACCAGCACGATGCTGCGCAGGCTCTCTCGGGAGCGGTCTTCGAGAGCCGGGGGCGTGGCCCATCCCTCCTCTTTCCATGTTGGATAGGGAGACGACACGGTGAACCCGTACCGCTCGAGTCGAAGCTTGGCCTCTTCAGCGGTGAGGGGGTGCACGATGAAGTTGGCGGCAGCGGGGATGTCGAGTGCGATGACCCGTTCGGGGTCGGTCCAAGCACCCACAACACCGGTGGTGCCGACGCGTTTCCAGCCCGAGAACTGCTCGAGAAGCAGTGTCACGCGACCTGCTCCCACCAAGGGAAGAGAGGGGTCGGCTCCGCGCTCAAAGCGAGACGATGAATCGGTATTGATGCCCATTGCCCTGGCGGTCTTGCGAACCGCAACGGGATCAAAGGTCGCCGACTCGAGCAGCAGGCGCTTGGTGGATGCGGTGGTCTTGGACTCTTCACATCCGATCACTCCGGCCACCGCCAGAATCTTCGCGGCGTCTGCGATGACGAGCGCCCCTTCGGGAACACCAGCCCTGGATTCCGAGAACAGCGGCAAGCAGGTCTCGCCGGCCACCGCTGCGCGAATGCAGACCGCGCCCTTGATGGTGTCGGCGTCAAAGGCGTGGGTCGGCTGCCCAAACTCGAGGTTGGACAGGTTGGTGGCGTCGACCTCGGGACCGACGCTGTGCACGCCAGTGGCCTCGATGGAGGCCAATAGTTCGTCCGGCAGCGGGCCGAACTCACCGCTTCGTTCAAGCAAGGTTGCCGTGTACAGCAGGCACAGGTCGCTTTGGAGCTCGAGCGGCCAAGGCGACGTTCCGACCTCAAGCTTGGCGAAGTCCGGAGTGCTGACAACATCTCCCGTTCGGCCACTGATCTCGGTCGCAACACCGGTGTAGCAGGCGTGGTCGCCGCGGTTGGCTAGCAGCTCGACTGTGATGACGTTGCCCTGTTCGGACGGATTGATGCGCTTGACCTCGATGCCAATGTCATCGAGAAGATCGCGCACGCCGCGTTCTCCGCCTGGCAGATCGATGTACGTCGCAAGGGTACGTTGAAGGAGCTTCATGACTGCCCCCGATGCAGGGCTTGGTGCACGCGAAGGTCCTGTTCGTAGAGCTGACGAGCCTTGTGCACCCCACTCCATTGCGAGGCCATGCGGCTGGTGCCAAGTCCAAATGCGATGCCGCTGACCTTG
>CAYYHT010000192.1:0-11048 GCA_964471355.1 uncultured Enterobacteriaceae bacterium | reverse complement strand
GCAGTGCATAGAACACGCGCAGCCCATCCTCGAACCACGAATCCTCCCAGGTATCGAGCATTGCCTGGGCCTCTTTGTCGTACAGACCTGTCGCCCGCAGCTGCTCTCCAAGCTCGTTCAGCACGCCATCGAGGTCGTCGTCGAGGACGGGCCTGCGCACAACGACCTCGGGCTTGTCCAAAGACACCACCTCGAACCCGATGCGTCCGTCGCGCTTCTCGAACACAATCGCCTGGCCCGATGCCCCGTCGTTGTCCAAAACAAGTGCATCGCCCTGCAGAACCACGCCCAGCGACAGGTCGAAGTCCCCGATGCCGCGGTAGAAGAGCAGCTTCTCGGCTTGGACTCCTTCAAAGTCGCACACCTCAATGGGTGCCGCATCGACATTTCGGGCTGGGTAGTAGTGGCTATCGCTGCCATCGTGAGGAAGGGCGAGCGGCGCACCGGGACGCACTTTGATGGTTCCCCAGTCGATGCCGCCACGCTCGGTGAAGCCCTTGATCTTCGGGTACCACTCAGTGATTCGACCCGAGGGAAAGTCGACCCGGGCCGAGACTTCCATCTCCTCATCTGCATAGAAGTAGAGCACTGGCGTCTCCATGCGAATTCTTGCGACGGAGCCCTTTCCTCCAAACTGCGTCAGGCTGCGAAGGCCGGCGCCCGGGTTGTCGAGGGTGTAGACAAAGGACGGCAGGTCGCTGGGACCAGACAGCGGCCGCCAATCCACAGCGGCACCATTCTCGCCGGCTACGGCTGTGAACGTGCCCCATTCATGGACCACAAGCCCATCTGCGTGCGCACTTGTAGACAGGAAGGCAGCAAGCGCCGCCCCCAGAACCCTTGGGAACATGAGACCTCCTAGGTCATTTCATCGGATGAACCACAGGAACTGGATCTCGGACATCAGCGCCCGCATGGCGCGTTCGTCGAGAGCCAAGACCTCGGCTTTGGTGAATGTGGGATCGTCCATCAGCTGGGTGTCCAGCTCGATGATTCGCTCATAGATTCGCTCGCGATCCGGCGCATCGACGACTGGCAGCAAGTGCCACAGCGACAGCGTGTCCTGCTTGCGTGCTTCAAGCAGCACGACATCGAGGCTGTCTGCGTCGCGTTGATCGAAATCAATGGCCGCGAGTCCCCCCCGGAATCCAGCCGTCGCATCGGGAAAGTAGGGCGTCAGTGGGCCGCGACCGGCAATGGTCTCGGCACGGGCCCCAGCCGGCACGATGACCTCGCGCTGCGGCACCTCGAGCGCCACCCAGCCCGAGCTGACCTCGAGCAGGCTGTTGCCGTTGTCAGCCACAGTCAGATCATAGGCGCATCCCAAGTCCACAGCGTCGGCCGAAGGCGTCTCGACAATGAGCAGGCGCGGAGGAGCAATCACCTTGGCGTGAATGCTGCCCTTGGCCAGCTCGAGCCTGTGCTCCTGGGGTCCGGTGTTCTTCAGGCGCAATCGAGATCCCGGCGCAACCTCCATGACTCCAATGTCCGCCACCTCGAGCTTCGCCGACGCATCGTGCCCGGTCTCGAGCCACTCGCCGACAGACAGCACGCAGTCTGCGTCAGGACAGCCCTGCTCGCTCGACATGGGCCATCCACCGGCTTCGGCTACGGGAACGACTTCGTTCGGCATCCATATGGGTGCCACGGCGACCGCCAACACAGCGGCTGCCGCCAGCGCCACACCTGCGGTCAGGGGCCAGCGACGCGTCGGAAGGGACACCGGCTCCCCGGCATAGGCCGCAGCGCTCAATGCATCTTCGAGTGCCTTGATGCCCTCGTCGGGCTCACCCGAGCCGTCCCACAAGTAGTCATTCTTCGGGTCGCTCATCGCTTCCCTCCGAGCTCATCGCGCAGCATGGCCATGCCACGATGTAGGTTTACACGCACCGAACCCGGGGTCATGCCCGTTCGATCGGCGATCTCTGGCCCGGTCATGCCCTCGACCAGCCGCATCATCAACGTCTCGGCATAGGCTTCAGGAAGCTGCCGAATGGCGGCCAAGGCCTCTTTGGCTTCGAGTTGGGGAGCGGGCACCGTGTGCAGGGTCTCGGGCAGCTCTGAGACAGGTCGCCGAGTGCGATGAAAGTCGGTGGCTCGATTCCGCGCAATCGCCGCCAGCCAGCCACCGACCACATCGCCGTCCGCAAGTCGGTCGAGCTTCTCGAGGCAGGTCAGGAACACATCCTGCACCAAATCGTCGGCCTCAGGGCGCGGAACTTTGGACAACACAATGGCATGCACCATCGGCGCATAGCGGTCGTGCAGGGCAGTGAATGCCGCTTGATCCCCGCCAACAGCCGCCTCGACCAACGCCGCATCACCGGTCCGAACAGGACCCGAGCGGCTGAAGGGGATGAGGTTTGCGAATACCAAAGTCAGTTCCATCGATTGCTTCCGTCAGACCACAAGACGACGAAACCGGTCGACCGTTAACGAAATCGCTGAAACTTTCTGACGCGATTCGCGAGAATCAGCCTTCCTGGCGGCGTTTCTCGTACATCAGCACAGCGGCCGCGACACTGACGTTCAGGCTCTCAAGGTCGCCCATGAGATCGATCGCCACGATGCCGTCGCACTTGTTTCGCAGCGACGACGACAGGCCCCTGCCCTCGCCGCCCATCACAAAGGCCAGCGGGCCGCGCAGGTCGAAATCGCCGACCACCGTGCCGCCCATGTCGGCACCGATGACGCGGATGCCTTCGGCCTTGATGTGTTTGATTGCAGAGTGCAGCCCCTCTCGCACGACCGGCACCATCTCGACACCGCCCATCGATACACGCTGCACGACGGGCGACAGATCGGCGCCACGGCGCGTGGGCACAATGACCCCGTTCACGCCAAAGCCCAGGGCCGAGCGCAGAATCGCCCCAAGGTTGTGCTCGTATTGAATCTCGTCGGCGATGATCAGGAACGGCTCTTCGCCACGGTCAAAGATCGCCTTGAGCAGATGCTTGGTCGTGTAGTGCGGTAGCGCCTCGGCATAGGCGATGACCCCATTGTGAACCCGTCCATCGGATCGGCGGTCGAGCTCGTCTCGAGGTACGCGCTCGACCTTGAGCCCCGCCTGTGCGGCGAGCTCCAAGATGCGCTGCACGCGACGGTCCGGCTTGGCGCCTCGATCCATCAGGACCTTGGTGACGCGTCGCCGCCCACGCTGCAGCACTTCGATGACTGGGTTTCGACCCTCGAGCTGATCCATCTAGAGCAGCTGTGCGGCCAGCTCAGCGAGTGCACTGCGCTCGCCCTTCTTGAGGGTGACATGGCCCGCAATGGGGCTCTCTTTGAAGCGCTCCACGACATAGGTCAGGCCGTTGGACAGGGCATCGACGTATGGATTGTCGATCTGGTTCGGGTCACCGGTCATCACGACCTTGGTGCCTTCGCCAGCTCTGGTCAGCACAGTCTTGACCTCGTGGGGGGTGAGGTTCTGTGCCTCGTCCACAATCAAGAACTGCTGTGGAATGGAGCGGCCACGGATGTACGTCAGCGGCTCGACCTCGATGATCTTCTGGGCCAGCAGATGCTGGTATTCAGGTTCGGCGTCGGGATGGCGACGACGGCTGTTCCCAGAGCTCGACCCGCCATCTTGGTGCGTCGAGGTGATGAACTCGAGGTTGTCAAAGATGGGCTTCATCCACGGGTTGAGCTTCTGCTCGAGGTCACCCGGCAGGAAGCCGATGTCACGCCCAAGCGGGAAGATCGGACGACTGACCAGCAACTTGCGGTACAGCTGCTCGTCGGCGGTCTGCTTGAGCCCGCACGCCAGCGCCACCAGTGTCTTTCCGGTGCCCGCCACGCCGTTGAGCGTCACCAGCGAGATCGATTCGTCCAGCAACAGCTCCATCGCGAAGAGCTGTTCTTTGTTGCGAGCAAAGATGCCCCAGACGCCCTCTTTGTGGCGTCCGACGAGCTTGAGTCGCCCCTTTCGGGCATCGGCGCGCGCCATGGCCGTCTGGCCGGGGTTCTCGGCCGCCTGCAGAATCACGAACTGCTGCGGCAGCACCGGCATCACTTCTTCGAGGGGAGCGTGCCCAGACTGGTACAGCTCTTCGATGAAGCGCGCTGGCACCGTGCGCTCGACCATTCCCGAGTACTGCTCGTCCACTTCGATGCGGGCGTTCTGGTAATCCTCGGCGGGGATCCCCATGGCGTCGCACTTCAGGCGCATGTTGGTGTCACGCGTGACCAGAGCGACCGGACCGACTTCGTCGTCCTGCGCCAGCCGCATGACGGTCTGCAAAATGCGGTTGTCGTTGGTGTCCTTGCCCCAGCTGACCGTCGGCTGGCCGGGGTCGTTGCTCGAGAAGTCGACTCTAAGGGTGCCACCACCGGGCAGCGAGATGCCCTCGCGCAGCGAGCCCTGAGCACGGAGTTTGTCCAAGTAGCGCGCGACCGTACGAGCGTTTCGCCCGGTCTCGTTGACGTCCTTCTTGAAGCGGTCCATCTCTTCGATGACCGTCATCGGAATGACTAGGTCGTGCTCGTGGAACACGTACAGCGCGCCAGGATCGTAGAGAAGAACGTTCGTGTCGACCACAAAGGTACGTGCACGACCATCGGTCGAATTAGGGCCCGATTCCGTCACGAGTGACTCCGGGGTTGGGATGTGGGGAGGGAAAGTGCGGCGCGCTCAAATACATGAGGGGACATGCGCCGGCGGAGGGAGTGCCGGGGGACACCGGCTGCAGCATCATAGCCAACTGATGCCACGGGTCAAAACGCGATCGTCTGCGCGAGCGGCCCGACCTAGCGCGAGACGTTCAGCGTGAACTCGCGCACGTACTGCCCTTCACGAGACGGGCCAACGCCAAACTGTACCTGTGGCGGATCCATGACCACCGTACCGGAGTCATTGCTGCCGCTTCCCATGTAGATGTAGAACGTTCCGCCCGCCGCAGCCACGGATTGCGACTCGATGCGCACCTGGTTGGCGCCGAACTTCACGTAGGGCTGCATGTCGGCGATCACCTGGGCTTGGCCCGATGGGATCGCCGTCGCGAGCTGGCCATTGATGTAGATGCTGACCACATGACCCGATGAGCCATTGTCTTCGCTGATCAGCCACCATTGACCGATCGGCAGTCCGTTGTCGACGGACCCCGGCGGCAAGATCTGGCCCGCGGTCGCGACCGGCGGGGGGGCTGTGGTCGGGGTGGTGGGTCCAGGTGGCGTCGGATCGGGCCCGGCGTCTTCGCCGGCAACCTGGATATCGTAGCCAGGGGCCTCGATTTGCACGTTCCCGTCGTTGTCGATCGTGACGGCCTTTACGCCTTCAAAGGTCTGATTTCGCAGGCCGTCAACGTTCACTCCGTTGACGAATACGCTGCCAGCCATGGCCATCGATGCAAGCCAGAACAACATTGGATTCCTACTCCTGTGCGCTTCCGAATACCCCGGAATCGTCCTGATTGACTAGTCGGAGCAGCGCCTTGCCGGGTCGGAACACCGGCAACACCTTGTGTGGCACTTCGACACCCGCACCGGTTCGCGGATTCCGCCCACGGTACTGCGGGTAGTGTCGCGCGCGGAAGGTGCCAAAGCCCCGAACCTCGATGCGGCGTCCTGCACACAGCCCCGAGACGAAGCCCGCCAGCATGGCATCGACCACACTGCTTGCGGTCTTCTGGGTGAGTCCGCGGCGCTTGGCCAGCTCACGGGAGAGCTCGCTGCGGGTCATGACCCGGTTTTTTTCGCTTCAGTCTCGAGCTCAGCCCGCTCGCGGCGACGCTTTTCGCTCTCGGTCATCTCGCCGGTGCGGTCCGATGCTACGGCAGCGGCGTCTGCAGCGTCCGATGCGTCAGAGCTGACCACGAAGCGCTGAAGTGCGGGCTTGACCTCTTCCATGATCAGAATCATGGGGCTGGCCACGAACACCGTTGAGTAGGTGCCGAAGATGATGCCGCAGAGCATGGCCAGGGCGAAGTTCTGGATGACGTCGCCACCCAAGAACAAGAATGCCGTAATCGCCAACATGGTCGTCAGAGACGTGGCCAACGTTCGAGAGATCGTCTCGTTGATCGAGACGTTGATGAGGTCGGGAAGGTCTTTGCGCCTGTACCGATCCATGTTCTCGCGGATGCGGTCGTAGATGACGATCGTGTCGTTGAGCGAGTAGCCAACAATGGTCAGCAGCGCGCCGATGATGGGCAGGTTGAACTCGCGTCCCAGCAGCACGAAGATGCCGACGGTGATGGACACATCGTGGAACAGGGCCAAGATGGCGCCTGGGGCAAATGCGAGGTCAAAGCGGAACGCCACGTACAGCAGCACCAACCCGAGAGTGGCTAGGACTGAGATGGCACCATCGCGCGCAAGGTCTGCGCCAACCTTGGGGCCGATGGACTGCACCGACAGAATCTCGACGGTCGCGTTGGGGTCGCCTGGCCGGGTGGTGTCGCCAAACGCCTCTTTGACTTGCTTGCTGATCTGCTGCGACAGCCCTGGCAGCGTCACGACAATCTCGTACTCTTCGCGGCCTTCGGTCACGCCCGCCCCTTCGATTCCCTTCAGGGCCTCCATGACCAAGGGCATCTTTACGCGGTTGCCCTGAGCGTCGGGGTTGTAGAGCACGGACAAGCGGGCTCCGACCTCGACGCTGAGCTTGATGTCTTTGACGAAATCGGGGCCGAACTGCTCGGTCAGCGCCGCGCGCACATCGTTCTGCACTTCGGCCATGCCGAAGCCGGCCTCTTTGATGCGAATGGAGTACTGATGGTCTCCGACCGAGCCGATCTGCTGCACCGCGTCGCCGCTGATGTTCATCTGCTCGAGCACAGAGCGCACGTCGGCGATCTGCACGTCGTCGACAAAGGCCAGCTCGATCTCGGTGCCACCCTCGAAGTCGATGCCCCAGTTCGGGCCAACGCCAAAAAAGGCCAACCAAGCGCCGAGGACCATCAGGACAGAGAAGATGGTCGCTGCGCGGCGCATGCCGACAAAGTCGAACTCGGAGTCGTCTAGGAAATTCTTGAAGAACTGCACGATGACCTCAGATCTTCAGGCGCGCGGTGGAGTTCCTGGTGAGGATCTCCATCAGGGTGCGGTTGATGAACAAAGCGGTGATGAGCGTCGTGCCAATGCCGACCAGCAGCGTGACCGCAAAGCCCTTGATGGGGCCTGTTCCGTAGGAGAACAGCACGACGCCAGCGATGGCGGTTGTGATGTTGGCATCGAGCACGGCCACGGTGGCCTTCTCGAAGCCGACGTCGACGGACTTCCGGGCGCTCTGACCCAGACGCATCTCTTCGCGTATTCGCTCGTAGATGATGATGTTCGCGTCGACCGCCATGCCCACAGTCAACGCGATGCCAGCGATGCCAGGCAGGGTCAGGTTGGCGCCGAAGAGGCACAGGCTGGCGAGCACGAGAAGTACGTTGGCGGCGAGTGCGAAGTTCGCGACCATGCCGCTGGTGCGGTACCACAGGCCCATAAAGATGAGCACCAAGCCGGCGCCAATGGCGGTCGCAATGCCACCCGCGCGGATGGAGTCTTCACCCAGCGTCGAGCCCACGATGCGGACCTCGCCGACACTGACAGGGGCGTTGAGCGAGCCGGTCCGCAGCACGAGGGCCAGGTCCTGGGCTTCTTGGGTGGGGTCGAGGCCGCCTCCCATCTCGATCTGGGCGCGACCGCCGCAGATTTCACTGCGAATGGTCGGGGCGGACATGACTTTGTTGTCCAACATGATGGCGAAGCGCTTGTTGACGTTGGCGCTGGTCAACTTGCAGAACTTGTTGGAGCCGCGTGCCTTGAAGGAGAGCAGCACCAAGGCTTCTTGGGCCTGGCCCCAGCCGACGCCAGCATCGCTGACGTCCGAGCCCGTCAGCGGGTTCGGGTCGAGCTTGAGCACGTGTGGCGGCGACTGGCGGAACTCGGTGCCGTCATCGTCGAAGGTGTACTGCCAGCGCAAGATGCGATCGTCGGGCAGCTTGCGGTTGTCGTGCAGCCAGCGGTCTAACAGATCGTCGTTGAGGAACTGATCTGCGGGCATCTGCCGGCGCGCGTCCTGCAGCATGGTCTCGACGGGCGTCGGAATCATGCCGACCTTGGACAGGTGCGTGGTGAGCTCTTGCTCGACGAGCTGGAACTCAAGCACCGCGGTCGTGCCAATGGCGTTGACGGCCGACTGAAGGTCGACCATGCCGGGGAGCTGCACGCTGATGGCACCGCCGCCCTTCTTGACGATGGACGGCTCTTTGACGCCAGTGGCATCAATGCGGCGACGCAGGGTCTCGAGCACTTGCTCGACCGCTTCGTCGGCGATGCGCTTCTGGGCTTCGTCAGACATCTCGAAGACATGCTTGGTCGCACCTTCTTCGGTGGTCACCGTCTCTTGGTAGCTGTAGTCGCCCAGCCGCCGGATCAGGTAGGACTGAACGTCCGCGAGGGTCAGTTCGGTCTGGACCGTAATGATCGCCAGATCGCGGTCGGCCTTGATCACAGCCTGTTTCCAGCCCTCGTCGAGCGCAATGGTCTCGCCATTGCCGCCCTGCTGAATCGCCTTTTGGCAGCTGACGAGGAAGCCCGAAGCCTCTTGGAACTCGTCGCTGACGCCGTCACCGCCGAAGTCCCGGTCGATGTCGGCGATCAAGCTGGCCTTGTCTCGGTGAACGCGGCCGATGACCGCCTCTTCGAGGTCGACCTGAAGGGTCAGGTCAATGCCGCCGCGAAGGTCGATGCCCAGGTTCAAGCGAGTGTTGGGCAGCATCGCCAACACCTCGGGAGGCAGCGCTTGGCCAGCCGTGAGTGCCACCGGCTCTTGCTCGGTGGCAGAGGCCTCGTCGGTGGGGATGTCGACGGTGTAGGTCTGGTCTAGCGGAGTCGACAACATCGGAATCAACGGATGCGCTGGGTCGTAGGCGTGGAATGCGAGGTAGGTGCCCGCGTCGCTGGTGGTGGGCACGCCAATGCCGATAATCTTGTCATCGCCGGCCACAAAGACGACGCTCAGATCATCGACGGGCACTCCTGGAGCGATTCCGATCTCGCCCTCTTGGGGCGTTCCAAAGACCTCAACCATCGGAGACAGGAAGGCAGGCGGGGCAGCGCCACCGAGTGTCGCAACTCGCTCGGCGAGGCGTAGGTCATCGCCGATTGCAGGGACTGCAGCGCGACGAAGCGACGGGTCGAGCGTGGCGAGAATGCCATCGACGGTCTTGACCTCTGCATCGGAAGCTGGAGGTGGCGCATCGCCCTCGAGCGGGCTCTCGACGAAGTAGGTGGTCACGCCTTTGTGGGCCACGGCGGCCACGATGTCATCGCGCGCCGTTCCGGCCTTCATGATCACATCGACCGCGCCGTCACCGGCTTTGACCTGCTTGACCGCCACATCGGCAGCAGCCAGACGATCAGAGAGTGCCGCAGCAGCAGCAGCGGGATCGCCATCGACCTGCACCATGACCTTGAGGTTCAGCGCAGCGCCGTCGTTGGTGTCAACCTGTTCGGTCTGGGCTGCAACTTCGGCGGCCTCATCGATCAGGAATGTAGGCAGCAGCACGTAGATGGCGCCCAAGATGAGGGCCGCAATCATGGCCAGTCGCAGGGAGTACCCTTCGAAGTTCATACGCTTTTCCGCTGTGTGGTCATCAGACGCCGCCTGCAGCAGCCGGCCCGATGGCATCCATGTCGACCGTTTCGCCCTCACGGCGGAACACGGCCAGTTTGTCGAAGGTGACTCGTGTCCCTTTGGCGACTTCGAGCACGACGGTGTCGTTGCCGACCTCGATGACCCGACCATGAATGCCACTGCGAGTGACCACGGCCATGTCTTTGGAGAGGCTCGTCACGAGTTCTTCGTGCCGCTGCCGTTCTTGGGCCTGCGGACGAATCATCAGGAAATAGATGATCGCGAAAAACAGGCCTATGAAAATGAAATCGCCGGGAAGCAAGCTGGCTCCGGTCGTTCGAGGTTGACGTTCGACCCGCCCAAGGGAAACACCCGCCATCGGGCGGTCAAGGGCCGCCGGCACATAAGGTGACTGGTGTTGCCACGCCATAGCGCTGACGACGGTATGACGCCGCCGCCACTCTATGCTGCGATCGAAGCGCGCACTGCTTCGTCGACGATCGCCTGCATTCCTTGGCCACCGGCGGCGATGGACGCGCGCAGCCTCGCCATCAAGTGCTGGTAGTAGTGCAGGTTGTGAATCGTCAACAGGCGTTTTCCAAGCTGCTCCTTGGTCTTGACCAGGTGTCGCAAGTAGCCCCGAGAAAAACGTGAGCAGGTGCTGCAACCACACGCCTCGTCCAAAGGAGCAGTGTCGGTCTCGTACTGGCGGTTCTTGAGATTGCGTCGACCCGCGCTGGTGTAGGTGGTCGCGTGCCGGCCGGCTCGGGTTGGCAGCACACAGTCGAACAGGTCCACGCCGCGCAACACGGCCTGGACGATGTCGGCCGGGTGCCCGACCCCCATGAGGTAGCGAACCCGATCGGGCGGCAGCGAAGGCACCGACACGTCGAGCATCGCCATCATCTGGTCGTGCCCCTCGCCCACCGACAACCCACCGATTGCATAGCCATCGAGGTCGAGCTCGGTGAGCTGCTGAGCATGGGCCCGGCGCAGATCGTCGTACATGCCGCCCTGGACGATGCCGAACAGCGCTGTGCGATCCGCATGTTGTCGCGCATCGAGGCAGCGCTTGAGCCACCGGGTGGTGCGTTCGGTGGACTTCGCGGCACGATCTTTGGTGGCCGGAACCTCAAGGCACTCGTCAAATGCCATGGCCACATCGACACCGAGTGTCTCTTGCACTCGGATCGACACCTCTGGCGTCATCATGCGCAAGTCCCCGTTGATCGGAGAACGGAAGCGCACACCCTCTTCGGTGACCTTGGTGTGCTTGCGCAACGAGAAGACCTGGTAGCCGCCACTGTCGGTGAGCACCGGGCCGGACCACCCCATGAACTGGTGAATGCCTCCCAGCGCGGCAACCGTGTGTGCTCCCGGGCGATCCCACAGGTGGTAGGCGTTGGTCAGCACCATCGAGGCGCCGGTCTGCTTGAGGTCGAGCGGGAGTAGCGCGCTGCTACCAGGTCGTGTGTGGGCC
>CAYYHT010000191.1:0-11061 GCA_964471355.1 uncultured Enterobacteriaceae bacterium | reverse complement strand
AATCCTCGACAAGGTGGAGATGCCGTAGTTGTCGCGCCTCTCGCCCGAAGAGCTGAGAGAGCTGCGCACCATCCACATCCACGCTGGGCGGCGCGTCGACTCCCTGTTTGCGGGCAACTACCGCTCTGCTGTGCGCGGCCACGGCATGGAATTCGAAGAGGTGCGGGACTACAGCCCCGGCGACGATGTGCGGCACATCGACTGGAACGTGACGGCGCGCACCGGCCAACCCTTCGTGAAGGTGTTTCGCGAAGAACGCCAGAACACGGTCATTCTGGTGGTGGACGTGTCGGGCTCGACCAAGGTGGGCAGCGGCGGCGCAGACGGACGCACCGACCGACGCCTGCAGATTGCCCGCATCGCCGGCGGTATTGCCTATGCCGGCATTCGGAACCGCGATCAGGTCGGACTGGTCACGTTCAGCGACACCGTCGAGACATGGCTGTCTCCCCGACGAACCCGTGGGCATGTGTGGCACGTCATCCAGACCATCTTCGAAGCCCGGGGCCGGCAGCGCGGCACCGACCTGGCCGCCGCACTCGCGTTCGTAGCGCGCATGCAAAAGCGCAAGGCGACCATCGTCGTCGTGAGTGACTTCTTGGACACCGGCACATGGACCCGCGACTTGAGCACCCTGGCAGCCCGGCACCAGGTGCACGCCATGATGGTGCACGACCCCCTGGACCTCGGGCTCACGGGCATGGGCTTGGTCGAAGTCGTCGATGCCGAGACCGGCTGGACCACGTTGGTCGACGGCGCCAGCTTCGCCGCGGACCACGACCCAGACCGCAGGGTTCGAGCTCTGCGCCGCTGCGGGGCCCACGCCTTGGCCATTGGCACCTCTGACGATGCCTGGGTCGCCCTGCAGGGACACTTCGCATCTATGGGCAGGCGCCGATGAAGGCGCTGCTGCTGGCAATGGTCTTGGCATGCTCGGGGGGCTCGTCCGGGGACCTCACCAAGGTCGACCCAGGCAAACCTGCCATGAGCACGTGGCTAGATGGCGAGGTCAGCGACGGCGGCGGCCGCTTGGTGGTCCAGGTCTCGGTGCCCGATGGCGCCGATGTCGAGCTGACCGAACCCGAAGTCGAGGGCTTGGTCTTCACCGAGGACGGCGAGCCACGCGTCGAGTCCCTGAGAAACCGCAGCGTCCTGACCCGCCGCTACCTGTTCACCGGCAACCGCAACAGCTACGAACTGGCCGCTCTGCAGACCGAGTGGACCAACGAGGACGCCAGCGGCACGATCAATAGCGACCCGCTGTGGATCGACATCGGCGTCGAAGGGCCCGATGTCGGCGAGCTCGCAGACATCCAAGAGCCGCGCCGCATCATCGTCATTCCCTGGACCCCCATTGGCGCCATCCTGGCGGTCCTGCTCTCGGTGGCGTTGGTGTTGCTGTGGCGTGCGCGCACCCGCGTCGTGCCCGAGCCGATCATCATCCGCATGCGCCCTGACCGAAAGGCCCTGCTCGACTGGACCGCCGCCCGCGAGTCCACCCTGCTGACGGACTACGAGCGTGCCGTCGAGCTGTCTCGCATCTTCCGCACCTACGCCGAGGCCGTACTGGCCTTCCCGGCCCAGAAATACACGACCACCGAGACCCTCAGTCACCTGACGGGGGCCCGCCACCTGCCCGAGGACAGCGTGCCTCAGGCAAAGCGCCTGCTGAGGGCCACGGACTTCGTCAAATACGCCGACGACGACATCTCCTCCACCTTCTTCACCGACCTCGACACCGATCTGAAGGCCTTCATTCGCAGCACCAGCCCTCACGACTGGCAGGACCGCAAATGATCGAATGGGCGAGCCCCTGGGCCTTCTGGCTGCTGCCGCTGGTATTCCTGCTGCCCCTTCAAGGGCGCATCACCGGACAGAACCGCCTAGCCGTGCCGGGCACACGTCTGCCCAACCAAAAGATGACCCTGCGGCTGATGCTGGCCTGGGTGCCCAAGGCCTTGCTGTTTGCGGGCCTCATTCTGTGCATCGTCGCCCTGGCACGCCCGCGCATCACCCACCGCGACGTGGTGGTGCAGAGCGACGGACTGGACATTCTGCTGGCGGTCGACACATCGGGCTCGATGCACGCCGAGGACTTCGCCGTCGGCGATGTGGCCGTGAACCGCCTGGCTGTCGCCAAGGGCGTGATGAAGGAGTTCATCAAGGGGCGCCCCTACGACCGCATCGGCGTCGTCGTCTTCGGTGAAGAGGCCTTTACCCATGTGCCCCTGACCCTTGACCACGACACCCTCATCGCCGTGCTTCGCAACATCGAGATCGGCCTGGCTGGCCCCAGCAGCACAGCCATTGGCCAGGCAATTGCCGTCTCGGCCAGACGCCTGAATCAGATCGACTCGACCGAGCGCATCGTCATCTTGCTGACCGACGGCCGCAACAACGCCGGCGAACTCACTCCGCGGCAGGCCTCTCAAATGGCCGAGGCGCTGCACATCCGCATCTACACCATCGGTGTCGGTGCGGCCGGCGGCGGTTTTCGCATGCAAGGGGACGGACTCGACGAGCCGACCCTGCGTGAGATCGCCCAGCTGACTGGCGGCCAGTACTTCCGAGCCACCGACAGCGCGGGGCTCAAAGGCATCTACGAGCGAATCGACGAGCTCGAGACGTCCCCCGCCGAGGTGCGCGAGCTGGTCGAACACGAAGAGCTGTACAGGCGCCTGCTCATGCCGGGCATGTGGCTCTTGCTCCTGCACACACTGCTGTCCGCCACCTGGCTGCGGAGGGGCCCATGAGTTGGGGCTCCCCCGAATGGATCTGGGTTGGGCTGCTCGTGCTCGCCTTGGTCGCCATCGTCATCCGGTCCACCATGGCCCATCGACACCTGCTGCGAAGCCGCTTCAGCGGCGCGCTATTCGACCGTGTGCTTCCGCTCTCTGTACGCATCCGCCGTTCGATTCGCGATGTGGCCCTGCTGCTGGGATTGGCACTCATCGTGATGGCCATGGCCGAGCCTCGTTTCGGAAAGACTGTGGTCGAGATGGACCGGCGCGGTGTGGACATCGTGCTGTGTTTGGACCTGTCTCGGTCCATGGCCGCCGAGGACGTCGACCCCAGCCGCCTCGAGCGCATGCGTCGCGAAGTGAGCGACCTGCTTGACCAGATGGAGGGCGACCGGATCGGCATGGTGATCTACGCGGGCGGCGCATACCCACGCACCCCGCTGACCGCTGACCACGACGCCATCCGACTGCTGGCTCAGGAGCTGTCGACCGAGTCCTTTCACAGCCAAGGCAGCGAGCTGGGCCAAGCGCTCAGGCAGGCGATGGTGCTGCTGGGCCAGGACACTGCACAAGCCGGACAGGCCATTATCGTCATGAGCGATGGCGAAGTGCACCGCGTCGACGACGCCTTGGCGGCTGCACGCGAGGCTCAACAGCGCAATATTCGCATCTACGGGCTGGGCATCGGCACCAAGGAGTCGCCCATCCCTCTGCCCGACGGCACCTGGTTGCTCCAAGAGGGTCAGACTGTGATCACAACGCCATCACACGGGGTGCTCAAGGACGTTGCCCGCCTCACCGGGGGGGCCTTTGTTCAGAGCATCGCTTCGGACGAGGACGTAAAGAAGCTGTACCACGATGAAATCCGCGAAAACCTGGAGTCCGCCCAGTACGACACCATCCAGCGCGAAGTCTGGAACACCGGCTTTCAGTGGCCGCTGGGCATCGCCGTGTTCCTCCTCCTCATTGCGAGCTGGCTAGGCGACGGGCGCAAGCGGGCGACCGGCGGACTAGCTGCGGCCTTCCTCGCCGCCATTGTGTTCGGCAGCCCCGATGCTATGGCCCAAGACAAAGCCGATGGCGACGCCGCCTACCGATCTGGCCAATATGCACTGGCCACCGAGGTCTTCGAGCAGCTCGCAGCGCAACATCCGGATGACCCAGACGTCTTCAGCCGGCTGGGTGCATCGCGATTCCGAGCCGGCGACTACGACGGTGCCGCGAGAGCGTGGGAGACCCAGAGCCGACTTGCGGGACCCGACGCCACCGACGCGCTGTACAACGCCGCCATCGCCCAGTACAAGGCCGGCCGCCTCGAGGAGTCCATCGAGCAGTTCGACCGGGTGCTTGCTCAACGCCCCCGCCACCAACGCGCATCCGACAACAAGGACCTGGTCGTCCAAGACCTGGCAGCGCGGCGCCAACAGCAGCAGGAACAAGAAGAGAAGCAGGACGGCGAAGGCGGGCAAGCCCCCGAGGGCGAGGGTGACCAGAGTCAGGACGAACAAAAGAGCGAGAGCAGCGAAGGCGATTCCGAAGGCGAGGACAAAGAGAACCAGACCGACGACGCCGAGGGCGACCCCAGCGGCGAGTCCGATGATGAGCAAGAGGGCTCTCCCGACGAGCAACAACAAGCCGAGCAGAGCGACGGTGGCTCGGACCAGGAACAGGACTCCGAGTCCGTGGGGCTCGACGAGCTCGACGACGTGCAAGAGGGCGACCAAGGCGATGCCGAGGGCGTCAGCGATCAGGTGGCCGAGGAGGGCAAGATGACCCCCGAGCAAGCCGCCAAGCTGCTCGAGGGAGTCAAAGAGGGCCGACCCCGCATCGAGATTCCCCCAGGCGCCAAGGCGGACAAGCCATGGTGAGGTTGCTGGCTGCCCTTGTGGCGCTGTGCATCGCCATGCCCGGCTGGGCGGCCACCGTGCAACTTCGCGTGCCGACCACCGAACTACAGGTCGGGCAGAGCGTGCTGATTGGCGTAGCGGTGACCAATGGCACCCTCGACGCGGTCCCGGCCTTTAGCGAGCCACAAGGCCTGCGCATCGCCTATGAACGCAGCGAGATCAGCAACCGGACGGCGCTCGTTCAGGGGCACTTCGTGGTGCGACGAACGACCTCCTATGTCTACAAGCTGACCGCGCTGAGCGAAGGCAGCTACACCCTGGGGCCGGTCACGCTCGAGCTGCACGATGAAGCGGACCAATCCACGCGAGCCGTCACGGTCAAGGTGGGACCCAGGATCGAGGCGGCCAACACCTCGCTCGCAGCCGAGGCCCAGTTCGACACGTCCACGGCCTGGGAAGGTCAGGTGGTCGTCTACCACTACATGCTGCGCAATCGCACCCGCATTCTGCGGTCGAGCTGGAGCCTTCCCGACTTCGAGGGATTGGTCGCTCCCCGCGATGGCAATCGGCCCCGCACCCAGATCCAAGTTGAAGACCCCGACGGTGCGGTCGCCATCGACACGACGTGGATTCCCCTGGTCATCACCGGCACCGGCACCCTCGACCAACCTGTCGCGCTGGTACAGGTCGACTTGCCCAATCCGGCCGGCCAGAGACGCTCGCCATTTGGCAACAATCCCTTCGGAGCCAACCGCCGCCAAGAGGTCCTGGCCACCGAGCCCGCAGCCTTGCGCAGCCGTCCCCTGCCCGCCGCTCCCGACGACTACTCTGGCTTGGTCGGGGACTTCGAGTTCCACACCCGCCTGGACAAAGAGCAGGCAGCTGTTGGCGAGTCCGTCATCTGGACCGTGATTGTGCAGGGAGACGGCACCCTCGAGGGCTTCAGCCTGCCTGACCCAGGCAGCATCGAAAACGCGCAGCTGTACGACAACGGCCCGCGTGTGGGCGCTGCTGTCATTGACGGCAAGTACGTCTCCAAGGGTGAATTCGAGCGCGTGCTCGTGCCCACCGAGCAGGGTGATCTGCACGTGCCCGACCTGATGGTCACCGTCTTCTCGCCAAGCGAGGGCCGCTACATCACCCACGAAGTGCCCGTGGGCGACGTGGTGGTGGTCCCGGGCACCGAAGCGGCGGCAAACGTGATCAGCTTCCCCATGCTGTCCGGCAGCGGACCGGTCGAGCACAAGGCCGAAGGCATCCGTCCGATCTGGCGCAGCGGTTCAAACACAGTCGTTCGACTGAGTCCGTGGCTGCACTGGTTGCTGGCACTCGCCGCCCTGCCGGGACTGGTGCTGTTGAGCTTGATCGGCCGCGAGCGAGTCGAGCAGCAGCTCGCCGCCCGCCGTGCTGTCACCGGCCCCACTCCGCCGCTGGAACGACTGAGCAGCCTGCCTGCCGACCCCGAGCAACGTCTGGCCATCATGGATGGGGCCCTGCGCGATGCGGTCGGCCAAGGCGCGCCAGATGACGCGCTGCAGACCGAGATCGAAGCGGTGCGTCGGCTGTTGAACCGCGCCCGCTTTGCCGGCGATGCCGGCGCCGGTCTCGAAGAAAAGATTCGCGTCGTCATCGAACAGCTGGAGGCCGCATGAGAGTGCTGTTCGCGCTGCTGTTTCTGTGGCTCAGCGGCTGCGCATCCGACCAACTCGATGCGGGTGTGCTGGCGTTCGACGACGGCTCCCTGCCGCAAGCAATCGAGGCCTGGGAGGGCATCGAGGGGGACCTGTCGGCCGCGGCCCACTACAACGCCGGAGTCGCTCGCTATCGCCAAGATGACGTCCCTCGGGCCATCGCACACTGGCGCTCCGCCGCCCAACTTCGGCCGCGAAGTCCAGATATCGCCCACAACCTCGCCCTGGCGCGCAGCCGACTCTCTGGACGGGCTCCCACTCCGGTGGGCGCACAGGTCGGCTGGATGAACTTCGCGACCGCTGGGGAGCTGGGCTTGTTGGCCTTGCTGCTGTTGTGTGCCGCCTCGGCCACCGGTTGGAGGTGGCGCCGTCGCGGTGGCCGAGCCGCCCAACCGATCGGCCTGTCCGCAGTGGGGCTGCTGTTGGCCGTCGGAGCGCTGCAAGCCGCATGGCTCCTCAGCAGCCAGCCCATCGCCATCGTGGTCGACAACCCAGCAGTCGTGCGCGACGCGGCAGCCATTCATGGCGCCGAACTGCTCGAGTTGAGCCCGGGATCGGAGGTGGCCGTGCAGCGGCGAACAGGCGACTTCCTGCTGATTCGCACAGCAGACGGCCACGCCGGTTGGATCCCCGTCAGCACCGCGGTGTTGGTGGGGCCTCGCTAGCAGTCTTCGGGTGGGATAGTCGTGGCCATCTGACGGAGAGATGATGCGTTTTCAGCCCCTGTTTCTAGCCGTAGCCCTGATGGCCGGGTGTGGCGGCAAGCTCAAGCGGCTGTCGGCCACCGAGGCGGACCACTACTACGCGCTCAAGGTCTGGATGGACGACGACCAAAAAAAGACGTTCCTCAAATACAAGACCGAAGAAGAACGGAACTCCTACCTCAAGGACCAAAAGCTCTGGGACCGCTTCTATGCCTACGACGCCGCCACCCGGGACGAGATCGTCGCCGGCGAGGTCCAGGTCGGCTGGCGTGAGGACGCCATGTTCATGTCGTGGGGCAACCCCATCGTGCGCAAGCGTCTGACGGGCCGCCCCGCCGCGAGGTCCGAGATGTTCACCTACCGCTTCGAGGTCGATACCGACGGCATCGTGCGCGTCTGGCAGCCAAAGAGCTCGACGTCCTACAAGGCCGTCGCCCAGTACGAAATCGACGCCTATGTCGATGACTCCGTCGTCGCCGAGTTGATTCAACGCGACAAGTGGTAGCAGGCGACATGGTCGTTGAGCCCGCCACCGTCGAGGACGCGCCAGCCACCCTCTTGCTGCATCGCACGGTGCTGGCCGAGGGGCGCTTCTTCATCACCGAGGCGCGCGAGTTCGCGATGACCCTCGAGCAGCGCTCCGGCGAGATCCGCGGGCTGAACGATGCCGCCAATAGCTGCTTCCTCGTCGCCCGAGAAGGGCGCTCCATCCTCGGTTTTCTGACCATCAATGGCGGCCGCCTGGCCCGCATGGCCCACACCGGAAAGCTCGTCATCATGGTCGACCCGCGCATGCGCGGTCAGGGCGTTGGCAGGGCCCTGATGGACGCGGTGATCGCCTGGGCCGACGCGCATCCGACCCTCGAGAAGCTGGGCTTGGCCGTGTTCAGCGACAACGAGCCCGCCATCGCCCTGTACCGACGCTACGGCTTTCAGGGCGAGGGCAAGCGTGTGCGCGAGTACCGAATGATTGACGGTAGCTACCGCGACGATCTGCTGATGTACCGCCCGTGCCCGCCAAAACACGCCAATTGAAGAAATGGTGGGGGCCGCGACGTCTTCGGTGGCAGGAGTCGCCATGAACACCCAGCGCATTGCACCGCTCGTCTTATTGATCACCCTGATCGCGTGGGGACGCTGCGGCGGGTCTGGCGGCGACATCATCGAGCTGCCAGTCCAGATGGACGAGGACCTAGCGAGACTGTGAAGACGAGGCGGCTGAGTTCGACGCCGCATGCATCAACGCCGCGGCCACCTGTGACGAGCCCTGCGGCGGATGCGAAGGCAGCGACGCATGCGTGTACGAAGTGATCGACGGCGACGCCCAGTTCACCTGTGCAAGCAAGGACCCGTCCACCGGGAACATCGGCGACCCATGCAGTGTCGAGGGCGTGGGCTGCGACTACGGGTCGGTCTGCGCACCAGTCGACGACATGAGCATCTGCGGCAACGACAGCTGCTGCCTGGCGTATTGCTGCGCCGATGCGGACGACTGTGACGGAACCTGCGATGAGATCGCCGACTCGAACGTCGGGCTGTGCACTAGCGGGTGACGAGTGTGCTCTTGCCCATGAAGGTCCGCGTCAGCTCGACACGGGCAACCGGCATGACCTTGGCATCACTCAGGCAGCCCCCTACTGAGCCTTCGACCCAGTACTGGTTGAAGAGCCGGTAGCGCCCGCCCAGCTGGGCGTCAACACGCCCATTGCTGTCGAGGTTGGCCTCGAGCCAGGGACCCCACATCGATGCCGACAGTCGCAGACCGCCGCTGGCGTAGGGGCGTTGAGCCGCCATGGACCGCCCGATGACCGCCACCCGGCCGTACTCGGCGCGACCGCTGACGGTGCCCAGCACGTTCGACCCATCAAATGCAGCACCAGCGCCAACCGCCAAGCTGAACTTGCTGGGCACCGACACGTCGCGGGTGCCATCGGCGTTGAGGTCGGCCACGGCAACCTGAGTCGCACGTCGCTGAAGCTCGAGCTCGTGGGCTTGGTGACTGCGCTCGAGACGCTGAAGCACTGGCTGGAGCTCGGGAGCAGACGCCCAATCCGAGTCCAGGCCGCCGGTCTGATCTAGGCGCTGCCAGGCCACTTCTGCGAGAGGTGACGACGGATATCGCTCGATAAAGACCTGCCAACCGGCAATCAGCTGCGCGTCAGGAACGTGCTGTCGCGGCAAAGCACGCCACGCCTCTAGGTCTTCACCAGAGACGACCTCGAGGGGTTGGGCCAGGGCCACCACGCTGGCCATTGAGGCCAGGAGGATTGTGCAGAAGCGAAGCAGGGAGAGACATTCCAGGGACGTGGAAGCGGCCCCGGTGTAACTGATCTCGATTCCACTGTCCCGCGCGGGGATCCTTGCCTGGCACGCAACCTTTCAGCGACGTCTGTGTCGCACGCTATGCGGAGGGCTGCATGCTACGGAGACGCCGGAGCAAATGTGAGCTCGAAGCTGTCGAGGCTGCTGCCGTCGAATTGCCTCTGTTTGACCGCCACGCGGTATCGCCAACCGTCGGGCAGCGTTTGGCCGATGAGTGAGTCTGCGGCCACCCATGAGTCAGTCCCGCCCAGATCGATCAGCACCCGCGCCTCTCCTGTGGTTGCGCCAAGCACCACGGAGTCGAGCGCCGTCTTTTCACCCAGCGGGGCAGAGGTGACCGACGGCCATTCGACGACACCTGAATGGGGCGGGGGCAAGCCGGGGTCGACGCCCTCTGTCTGAGTCACCGTCCCGGGCACGGAACCCGTGCCAGCGTTGATCTCGGTCCACCAGGCTCCATCCTCGCGGGTAATTGCGCCCCCAACTTGAATGTCCAGATCGCCACCGGGGCCCACCGGATCGGTGCAGATGGTGCCATCGCCTCCGAGGCTGCTGCCCGCTCGGAACTCTCCCTCGCGCAAGAAAAGGTCATTGCCCGCTCGCACGTCCAGGTCACCAGCGAGCCCGCAGACGCTATCGGCGGCGAGGATATCGACCCACCACCCGCCTCCATCCATGTGGATGTCAGTGTTGGAGTGCATGTAGGCATTGCCGCTACCTGCCTCGTCCGCCGTGTTGACGATGAGGGAGCAGTAGTAGCCCATGTCGATTCGGTTCCCGACGAGCCATGCGTCCGACGAGGACCCTGCGGTGTTGTTCTCGCTGTGCCATGTGGAGCCGTTGGCAGAGCTCAGTGTGCCTTCGCTCACCAACGAGAATTCCGATGAGCCGCGCAGGTCGTAGTCATCGAATGAGATGTCACCAACTGCGCGCAGGTCCACGGAGCCGCCGCCGAATTCACCATCGGCGATGATGTAGCCCTGGTCGGCAAAGGTCATCGAGCCCTCGGTCGACATCCAGAAGTGGCCCGAGGTGCCACCGTCGCCGTCGATGATGAAGTAGGGCGACCACTGGTCAATCGGCTCGACCGCCACGATGTCGCCGTATGACCGGTATTCTTGGTGGCCGGCTGACTGCCCCTCTCCATCGGTGATGACGAAGGCTTGATAGCCGAAGACCAGGTCACCGCGGGTGAACAGATCGATATCGCCGGCCACTCCCAGGCCAATCGGCCCACTCAGAACGATGTAGGACGCGTTGTTGAAGTGCATGCCTTGGGTCGAGGTCTGCTCGATGCGGATGTCGCCGGCCCCCAAGGTGTACAGGTATCCGCCGTCCAGCTCGACCGCGCCCCCGACGACGATGCGCAGGCTGGCTCCGCCGCTCATTTCGATGCCCCACGAGAGCATCAGGTCGTTCTGGACGAAGATTTCGGTGTCTTCGGTGATGAGCAGGTTGGCGCCGTCCTCGACGGTGAGGGACTCGAGGTAGTGCACTGGACCTACAAGCGAGGTGTCCGCGCTGATCACCATCGGACCGTCTGCACCATTTCCCGGATCGCCCAGAACAATCATCGGGTCCACAGACAACATGCCCGAGGCGGTGTCGACCACAAGCTCGGATGCAGCCAGGTCGATCCCGATGGAGTCCGACCAATTCTGAATCAGCGGAGTGTCATCCACCGGAGTCACGTCCGTGTCGGTGTCGGTGTCCGTGTCCGTGTCCGTGTCCGTGTCCGTGTCCGTGTCCGTGTCCG
>CAYYHT010000190.1:0-11066 GCA_964471355.1 uncultured Enterobacteriaceae bacterium | reverse complement strand
CACAGCACATCGCCGTCGCGCTCGACCGTCTCGGTGCCACACTCGGTCGGGTCGTCGGTGAGCTCACCGTAGACTTCGACGTTCTGCATCAGCTGCGTCGAAGGACTGAGAGCCGAGGCCATACCGTCGATGACGTAGACGCCATTGCCTGAGGAATCAATCGTGAAGCCAGTTGCTTCCTTGACTTCAAGCGTATTGAAGTAATCGGTGACCAGGGTCGCGGTGAATGAGACCGCATCGCCCGGCTTGAGCGTCGAGGGCTCAACACCACCGAGGTTCAACCGGAAGGCCTGCATGGCGCCACCGGAATCGGCGAACCAGAATGTCGCAGTACCATCGTTCGGAGGTGCAGGGACGTAGTCGACTGCGGTAACGATGGCACCGCTGATCGCCAGGCTGACCACCGCGTCGGTGGAGCCGGTGGTCGCGGTGCGGAGTGCGCCCACGCCAGCGTCATTGGTGTAGGCCGTGGCCGAGGCCACAGCGCCCGCTGCGCTGATGGGGTGTGCCGGGGCACTGCCATCGACGGCCCAAGGACCCGTGCTCGGCGGACCGTCTGAGCAGCTCATCGGGTCAGTGTCGGTGTCGGTATCGGTATCGGTGTCCGAATCGGTGTCGGTATCGGTATCGGTATCGGTGTCCGAATCGGTATCGGTATCGGTGTCGGTCTCGTCCGAATCGATGGGCAGACGGCCGTCACAGGCGCCGGAAGCGAGGCCGATCAGGGCCACCAGGGTCAATCTTTTCATGGGATTCCTCCAGGCCGCACGTATAGCCGCACCGGAGGTGCACCGGCAACTTCCAGCCTCAAGACGATCAGTCCGAAGCCACCGCGACTAGTCCATGTAGTAGTTGACCTGACCCATGATTGAACCGTAGTGGTACATCCAGTAGTTGGGGGCCGCGGGCGCCGATGCACCGAGGTTGACCTCCATCAAGCCGTCCGAGTCCGTCGGCTGCGGGTAGAACTTGAGGCCGAACGAGACGACGTTGAAGCGGTAGTCCGGCCAGCTTGTGTTCTTCATGTGGATCGCTGTCTCGGCAAAGATCGAGACGCTGTCTGCCGCCCGGTAGGTGACGTTGAGTCCACCAACGATGCGGAAATCGAGTGCGGTCTTGGTCTGGGTAGTGCCCACCACGATGGTGCGCGGCGCGAAGTCCGGCCCGAGCTGCGCCTGCAGGTCTAGCTTGTCGCCAAAGCGCTTGCCGAATGCCACCTGTGGGCGAATTCCGACGAATGCAGGAGAGGCGTTGACGTGGATGTCGCCAATGAATGTGACCAGCGTCTGCGTGCGCACTGAACGGACGAGGGCGTACTTGACACCGGTCTCAATACTCCAGCCGGTGTAGCGACGACGCACGCCACCGTGCAGCGACAGCTCATCCATCAGCTGCTTTTCATAGTCGAGAATGAAGTTCGCGTAGTCCGGCAGACCCCACTCGAATCCAGCCTGAATGCGATCGCGCGGCTCGATATTCTCGAGCAGCAAGCCCTGGGACATGTCGATGGCATCGCGGTCGGCATTCTTTGGGGCGCCACCGTCACCATCGCCTGGAGGACGGCCGCCGGTTCCGTACAGTTCGTCGGTCAGCTCGTCGATTCGCTTGTTGATGCGATCCTTGAAGGTCGAGTTGGGGTACTCGCCGAGGTAATCCTCCCAAGCCATGATCTCTTCGTCGGGCTCGAGCTCAAGCACTTCATCCTGTTGAGCACGGTACACATTGGCATCGTCGAGACCTTCGGCGTCGGGGGTTTCCTCGATGTCGAGGATGTCCTCGTCGCCTAGAGTCTCGTCGTCATCGATCTCGTCGAGCTCTTTTTCGTCGTCATCGAAGAGATCTTCGTCATCCTGCGCCCACGCGGGTGTCGCGACGGCCATAGAGAGAGCGCAGAGCACTGTGAGGTGGGCACGGATCATCGAGTCTTCCTAGTCATTCGCAGGTGCGCGGACCGGCGGATAGTAACCGGGCTGAACGGAGGCGGTTGCCGTTGGAAGAGGTCCCCAAGACTCGGCAAGAGGCTGCAGAAGAAGTCCGCGCACACCTCGTGGCCCTGCGTGGCGGCGCCCCGTTCCTAAGTCCGACCGACTCTCAACGCCTCGTTGAATGGCTCGAAGGAGGCGTGAGTGTTGGCGATATTCTGACCGCGCTGGAGCTCGCGGCCGAGAAACGGCGAAAGAAGCGCAGCCGGGTTCCACTCGCATTGCGTCACGCCAAGCCGTACATCGGAAAGCCCGCCAAGGGCGTCTTCGCCAAGGTCATGCGCGCCCCACAGCCGGGCATCCACCCCCTCAAGCCCATGGTCGATGCACTCGTCGCCGCAGCAAGCGCAGATTCGCGCCCCATTCGCCTCAAGACCCTGGCCGCCGAGCTGTTTATCTTGTCTCCCGACGACCCCGAAGACCTCGTCCGTGGCGGGCTGAAGTGCATTCGGACATTCTTCATCGACTCGTGGAACGCGCTGCCCGAACCCGATCGCACCAGTCGCTGCGCCGACGCCCAGAAGACCCTGCTCGACGACGCGGTTGGCACAGACGACGCGACAATGGTGCGCCTGGCCGAGGAGCTTGCCCGCGACCGGCTGCGACGGGAGTACCCAATGCTCAGCGCCGGCAGTCTGTGGGACCTTGTAGGAACAGCCCAGTGAGCGCTATTCCGCACCCTGGGGTGAACGCTGACTGTCCCCATTGCGCTGGCAGCAGCTACACCGTGAAGCGAGTGGGCGAGTACGCCGAAGCGACGCTTTGCGAGTGCGTGGGGCCATGTCCAGAGTGCCAAGACAGCGGTTGGGTATCGAGCGGCGACGACTGGCGATCTCCTCAGAAACGCTGTCGATGCCAGAGCATCGGCCGCCGTATGCGCATCTTCAACGATGCACACATTCCAGGCCGTCACTCCAACAGCACCCTGAACAGCTTCGAATACACCTCGCACCCGGACCTAGCCCGCGCGTGGATGGGTGCCAGGACTGTGCTGACCACCTGGAACGCCGACGTCGAGTGCCGTGGGCTGGTGCTGTGGGGCCCCGTGGGAACAGGCAAGACCCACCTGATGGTCGGCGTCATTCGCGAGTTGATCTTCCAACACGGGGTCACGGCCCGCTTTGCCGAGTTCAGCCACCTGCTCGCCGACCTCAAGGCGGGCTTCGAGACGGGCTCGGGCGCATCCCAGCTGGTCACCGACTTGATCGAAGTTCAGATCCTGGCCATCGACGAGCTTGGCAAAGGTCGCAATACCGAGTGGGAAGGCACCGTCCTCGACGAGCTAATCAGCCGTCGATACAACGCCGCGGCCACTGTGCTGGCCACCACAAACTACGGCCCCGAGGCGACGGGACGGGCCACGCCGAATCTGTCGACCGGCGCCATGCCCGGGCTACCCGACCGCGTCCCAGACCGCGTATTCTCGCGTCTGCTCGACCTCTGTGAGTTCTTCGGCATGCCCGGTGAGGACTGGCGCCGAAGGAGATTGGCTCCCGCCACACGGATGAGCTGATGGCGCAACCACGCGGCAACCTCTTCGCATTGCTGCTGACCCGAGTGTTCCGTATTGGCGCGGGAATCGGAGTCAGCCTGCTGGTGGCTCGCCTGGGCCCCGAGATGATGGGCCTGCACGGATGGACTCTGGCGCTGGCAAACGTCGCTAGCTTTCTGTGTGCCCTTGGGCTTCACACCCTGATCGTCCGCAAAGTGGCCCGCGAGCCCGAGCGCGCCCCGGCGTTCTTGGGTCAGGCCCTGACCTTGCTGGCGACCACAGCCCCGATGATGATCGCACTGATGGTCGCATGGGCGTGGGTGCGCGATGGACGTGACGTCGTGCAGCTGTGCGTCATGTTGGCGGGCTTGGCGATGGCCGTTCAGCTCACCAACGAAAACGTCCAGGGGGTGTTTCACGGACTCAGAAACATGCGCCTGGAGCTTCCGGCGGTGTTCGCAGGCAAGTCGCTCTACTTGCTGCTGACAATGGGCGCCCTATCGATGGGCTTTGGTCTGCCCGGCGTGTTCGCGGCTCAGTTCGCCGGAGCCGCGATCACCCTTGTCGTGCTGCTCTGGGTCGCTCGCCAAGCGATCGGTTCCTTCCAGCCGTCGACCGACGCGGCGGCGGTGCGCGAATTGGCGAACGAGACGTGGCCGTTCGGCATGAACATGCTCTACGGAACGATCTACCTGTCTGCCGACATCCTGATGCTCAAGGAGTTCAGAGCCGACGAAGAAGTCGGGTGGTATCGCCTCGCCGCACTGCTCGGACTGCAGCTGCCGGCGCTGGCTCAGATACTCAATCGGGGCCTATACCCTCGTCTTTCCAAGATGGTCGAGCAACCCACCAAGGCGACCAACGAGCTCGACTTTGGCCTGAGGATTCTGCTCACCACCAGCATGCCGATGGCAGTGGGCGGCATGGTCTTGGCACTACCCATCGTGCTGTTGCTCGGTGGTCGGCCGGACTATGCGCCCGCCGCCGCCGCTCTGATCATTCTGATGCCGATGTTGCCACTGCGCTTCGTAAACAACGGCCTGGGCACCGCACTCTCGGCCCTGGACATGCAGCCCATTCGCACCCGCGCTGTGGGCTTTGCTGCCCTGTTCAACATCGGCACGAATGCGATGTTCATCCCAATGTACGGATACCTGGGCGCCGCCGGCACCACCGTGGCGACCGATGCACTGCTGACCATGTACCTGCTCTACTACGTTCGACAGCGACTTCCCGAGCTCTCCGTCGCTCCATCGTTGCTGCGCGCCACGATTCCGGCTGTTGTGATGGGTGCGGTGGTCGTGGCACTGCCAGAGTGGCACGTCTTGGTGCGCATTGCCGTCGGGGTGGCAGTGGCTGTGCCCTTGGCTGGCCTCACCGGCGGACTGCAAAGGGGAGACATGGAAAGGCTACGCGGGATTTGAGGTAGACTCCTCCGGTCTTGGGAGTCTCTCTTTGGCCTTCACGGTCGCGTTTCCCACCACTGGTGGGGCACCTCACCCTACTGACGTCGCTGGCTGGTTGACCGAGCAGGGCGAGCCCTTTGAACACGAGGGTCCCCACGCGCTCGCTCTGCGTGCCTTGCCCGTGCGTCTGGTCTTCGATCCGCAGGGCGAACGCATGGCTGCACAGCTCGAGATCAGCCGCGAGATGCCCGTCTCACGCACGGTCGACATGCTGTTCACGCTGTCCATCCGCGCGGGCTCCGACGTGCGCCTCCTTGGTTCTGGCGAGACAGGACGCCATCAGCTGTGGCTGCGCATTTCGGACGAACAGGCCCGCCTGCGCTTGGCTTCGGCCCTTCGCACGTCCCTCGAACGCAGCAATCATCACGAAGTGCTCAACCGCCTGTGGGGCGCACTGCAGGCACTGCGACCTGGACAGGACGTCCGCTGGGACGCCAATCGCGAGACCATCGTCGAGGTACGCGAAGTCGACGCCCCGGGTGGAATCACCCAGAGTGAGGCGACGTGGCATGCCGAGAACCCCGAACCGGGGGACGCGGTGGGACTACCCATTCAGGACTCGCTGCATCTGCTGGCTTGGTGTTGGTTGTCCGAGGCTTACCCCGGACTGTGCGAGCTGTAGGCATGATCAAGGCCCTGGACCACATCGCTATCGCCGTCATCGACTTCGACGCCGCCATCAAGCGATTCGCCGACGACTTCGGCATAGAGCTTGGCAACACCGAAGACGTCGTCGCGGCCAAGACCAAGACGGCCTTCTTTCCCCTGCCGGGCACCCGCATCGAACTGGTCCACCCGCTCGATGGAGAGGGTCCAATCGCCAAGTACCTCGCGCGCCAGGGACGAGGTGGCCTGCACCACGTTGCGTTTGAGACCGACGACATCACGGCGGACATGGAGCGGCTGCGCTCCAAGGGCTACCGCTTGCTGTCCGAGGCACCGCAGCCTGGCGCTCATGACAGTCTTGTGGTGTTCGTCCACCCCAAAGATACCGACGGCGTGCTCATCGAGCTGGTGCAGTACAAGCCCGCGGATGGCTGATCGGGTCGCCGCGCTGGGCAGCAGCACGACGCTGGCGGACCGCAAGCGACGGGCGGGACAGCGGCTGATTCTGGGCTTCGAAGGCCATGCTGTGGACGATGACTTTCGCCGGATCGTTGCCGAGATTCAGCCGGCGGGCTTCATCCTCTTTCGCCGAAATGTGGCCGAACCCGCACAGGTGCGCGACCTCAATCGGGAGTTGGCGTCGCTAGTGAGCCCGCACTCGCCGGCCCTAATTTCCATCGACCAGGAGGGAGGACGGGTTCAGCGCGTTCGCGCGACCGAGTGGCCGGCCATGAGAACGGTCGGCAACGCCAACATGGACACTGAGAAGGTCGCTCATGCGCTGGGCACCGAGCTGCGTGCGATGGGCTTCAACTTGAACTTCGCCCCTGTTGCTGATGTGGACAGCAACCCCGCCAATCCAGTCATCGGGGACCGGTCCTTCGGTTCAAGAGCCAGCGATGTCGCCCGGCACGTCATTGCCTGGACAAAAGGCCAGCAGGCCGCAGGAGTCATCGCTTGCGCCAAGCACTTTCCAGGCCACGGAGACACCGACCAGGACAGCCATCTTGAGCTGCCCAGAGTCGAGCGAGAGGGCCCCGATCTGGAGCAACTCGAGCTCGTGCCTTTTCGAGCAGCCGTCTCGGCGGGGGTGGGGTCGATCATGACCGCGCACGTGATGTTCCCCGCATGGGACGAAGAGGTTCCCGCGACGATGTCAGAGCGAATCATTCGGGGAATCCTGCGTAACAAACTTGGATACCACGGTGTGGTGTTCAGCGATGACCTCGAGATGGGTGCTGTCCGGGACCGATGGACAGTGCACAAACAGGTTCGCGACGCCACGGCGAGCACAGTCGATGTGTTTCTGTGCTGTCGAACCCCTCAACTGCAGCTGAAGGTGCACGAGGAGCTGATCCGCTGCCAGGAGTCCGACCAGGCCCAGCACCAGCTAACGATCGACGCTACTCGCAGAGTTCATGCCCTTCGCGAGCGTTTTCTGCTGGGAGCCGGCCCGCCCCCAGACTTGTCAGTGGTTGGCCAGCACGCATTCAAAGAACTCGCTCAACTGGTGAACTCAAGAGGGATGGCGTAGCGATGATCACGCTCATGTTGTGGATAGGCTTGGCTTGGGCTCAAGATGCCCCAGAGTGCGAACTGGCATCCGAGTTGTCGAGCGACACGCTCTCGGTGGCTTGGGTCTCACCAATGAACAAGCGTGTCGGCGCCAACGGGTGGTTCGAGGTCGTGCCCACCACGCAGCTGCGCTCATGGGCAGCGTCCAACGGTCGGGCGGTGGGACCGATGTTGAAGGCGGTCGGCGCTCGCAAGAAGGCGGATGAGCCGAAGAGACCATGGAAGGTGACGATCTTCGAGATTGAGGGCGACCTGCTGTGCATGAGCGACACCGAAGGCAGCCTGCCCGTGTACGAGGCCCGATGGCGCGATGTCGCGCGACGTGGTTTTTGCCTGCTGCCGGCAGAGCGGTTCGTCGCGGAGGGATGATTCCCTTCGGGCGGCACCGCCAGGCTGTCGACTAGATCATGATCGTGGCTTCGTCGTCGACTTCCCAGACGTCGTCGTCGTCCTCGTCTTCGTCAGGCAGCTCGTCTACTCGAATCACTAGGGCCGTCACGTTGTCAGTGCTGCCCTGTTCGATGGAACGGTCGTGCAGGGCCTGCGCCGCGGCTTGCGGCTCGCCAGTCTGCTCGAGGACCTGCCGAATCACCATGCTGTCCAGAACGCCGCTGACACCGTCCGAGCAGAGCACCAAGAAATCGCCGACTTCGAGCGGTTCCATGCCTGCGTCGCGTCCGCGCTCGAGGCGCAATCGGCTGTCGTCACCTAGGCCGCGGGAGCCATAGATAAAGTTCTGTGCCAGGTGCTCGCCGTCTGGAGAACCTGGACGGCCATCCCTGCTGGCAAACTCATTGCGCGTGTGGTCACGGGTGATCTGACGGATCTTTCCACGCCGCGCGATGTATAGCCTTGAATCACCGACCTGGGTCCAGGCGGCATTCCCACCAAGGAGCCAGACAGCGGTCAGCGTCGTGCCCATGACGACCGGCCCGGCGCTTCGGGCCTTCCAGTGCAGTCGGGTGTGGCTGTCGGACACGTATTTCATCAATGCGCGCGGCGGGTCGCGGGGCACGCCCGGTCGGTACAGCTTGCCCATGACCCGGACTGCGGTGGCCGAGGCAATGTGGCCGTCATCGTGCCCGCCCATGCCATCACAGACAGCGAGAAGTACGCCCTCGCCACCACCAGCCTCGTTCTGCGTCTGCCCCTCGTCGAGGTAGGTAATGCGGCCATCTCTGCAAACGAGGTAGTTGTCCTCGTTACGGGATCGGCCGCCGCCCTCTGGGCCGACGCCGACGCTACAAACCACGCCGATGCTGAACGACATGGCGCCAGCCTACCATCGGCGACCTACTCCTGCAGCACCTCGAAAACAGCAAAGCCAATCACGAAGCGATCACCGTCTGCGACCTCGAAAGATGAGCCGTCTTCGGGAGCCGTCTTGAAGCGGCGGCTGCCTCCATTCTTGACGAAGAACGGGTGGAATCCCTCGCCGTCGACATAACTGTCTAGGTAGTCGGAGATGGTGACCTTGCTGCCATCAAAATGGAAGGTCAATGTCATCGGCCCAAGGGTCAATGTGCGCTTTTTTCCCTTCGGCAGCCCACGGGTGAACAGCGGGGCGACGAGATCATCTTCGGTATCGATGGCCAACAGGCGCGCACGAGGATCGGGCAAGCCCTTGTCCTGAATCACGCCCATGTGCACCAGGAAGTCCTCTTCGCCTTCGTCGTCACGCCGAATGATGTCAATGACATGCTCTTCGGGCTTGTCGTAGGTCTGCTCAAGATCGGGGGCGCCATCGTCGATGAGCATTTCGGCTGCATTCAGTGGCGTGATCCGGCCCTTCCGGCCGCGCACACGAAGCCGGAAGTAGTTCACGGGCGCAAAGGTCTGGTCGTCGGTCAGCTCGCTCTCGGGAATGACCAGGTCGGCGCCGGTGTGATTGCCACACACAACCTCGCCATTGATCTGCCAGCCGATCTGCTGCAGATGCAGCGGGCGCCCCAGTTCAAACTGGGCGTCGTCATCAATAACGGTCACGACGGTGCCCAGTCCACCCGCCGACTCAGCCTGCGGCGTCGCAGGCTCGGGCTTGGCTTCCGAGACGGGCTCGGGCTCTGCAACGGGCTCGGGTTCGGGCTCGGCAACCGGTTCGGGTTCGGGTTCGGGCTCGGCCTCGGCAACCGGTTCGGGTTCGGGCTCTGCAACCGGTTCGGGTTCGGGCTCGGGCTCGGGCTCGTGCTCTACCGCCGGCTCGGCCTCTGCAGCCGGCTCGCCCTCTGCAGCGGGCTCGGCATCGGCGGGCTCGAGCGCCGAATCTGGCAGGACCGGGGGCTCGTTGGCCTGCCAGTCCATGTCAGCGTCGGCATCCCAGTCGTCGTCGGTCCACTGACCCGTCTCAGCGGCCGGCTCAACAGGCGTCCCGGGTTCGGCGGGTTCGGCGGGTTCGGAGTCAATATCTTCGAAGACGGGCATCTCGACGTCGCGGGCGTCGCCCGAGAGTGCATCGCGCACCGAGGCAGGAATCTCGTCTTCGGGATCTTGGGCGACAGGCGGCGCGACGTTGGCGGGTGCCTCGTCACCGGGCAAGCCAAAGTCGCTGCTGAAGTCCTTGAAATCGTCGAGAGAACCTGTGAAAGACATGAGGCCCGCGCGCTCGAGCTGCACGGGTTCTGGAGCCAGACCGATGTCTCCCAGCCCGGCTGCAGCGGGCACGTCGTCGAGCCGCAAATCCATGCCAGGCGGAGTGGTGATCTCTTCGCTGTCGAGATCCTCGAAGTTCGGGGCCTCAATTTCGTCGGCCAGAGCCGCGGCGGTAAATTCAGCGGTCGGCTCGGGGGCCGGAGGAGGCTCGGGGGCCGGCGGCGGTTCGGGGGCCGGCGGCGGTTCGGGAGGCATGGAAGGAGCCACAACTGGGGCGGCTGCGGCCTCGATTACATCATCGTCACTGCCCGAGAAGCCAGCGTAGAACAGCTGATTGCCAATCAGCACCTCGTCTCCGGGCCGCAGATCCATCTCTTGGGGCTCTTTTCCGGACTTTGTCGGAAACAGCGGCAGTACCGCGTCGGCGCGCCGCACATAGACGTAGCAATGGCGAGCTTTGCAGACGACTTTAGGCTTGTCAGCGCTGAGGTCGAAGAGCGCGTGCTCGGACGCCACCATGATGGAGTCTGTATAGAAGCGGGACTTCGGAATATCGCCGGTTCGAGCCCGAATCATGGCGCCATCGCCAACCTTGGGCTTCCAATGAATGTTGTCATTGCGTGGCTCATCTGGCAGCACCACACGGCATTCGCGAGACCGACCAATCATGTAGGGCGCACCCCAGATCATGTAGGTCGAGGATGCCGGACGACGCACTTCACCCACATAGGGCCATCCATCGACCGTCACGCCGCGCAGGTTGCGGTATTCGAGCTCTTCGTCGCCAATCTGGAGCGTGATGTCTCCGTCGATGGTCACCGGAACGCCCGGCCTCATCGTTCGACCAAGCAGTTCGATGCCCGGTATGTGGGCGACGACGCTGGTTTCGGTCTTGCGAATCTGGAACGTCGCCGCTGGGTTGTCGATCACCGTACCGAGCTGACCGCGCTGACCAAGGTAGACGTCGTAGCCCAGCATGAAGGCACCAAAATGGACCTTCTGGAGCAGAGCACCACGCTCTTGGAGCGTAAAGATGCGCTCGGAGGGGGCCTCGGGCACGATCGTCTTGGAGCCCGATGAGAGCGCTTGTGGCTCGTCGAACGGCTGCAGTTCGTCGTCGATGAGCATCGGCGCCGCAATAAAGGGATCTTCGGGAATCTCTTCGGTTTTCTTGGCCGTCGGCATGGCGATGCCGGGCTTCTTTTTCTTCTTTTCAGGCTCCTTCTTGGCATCTTCGACCAGCGCCAGAACCACGTAGGCTAGTGGTTCGCCCGCACGGGTCTGCAGGGTGAGCACCGACGCGCCGCCCTGATCGCTCGCTGTGACGGTGTACTCCTCTTGCAGGTCTGGGTTGAT
>CAYYHT010000189.1:0-11185 GCA_964471355.1 uncultured Enterobacteriaceae bacterium | reverse complement strand
CTGGCACAGGCCATCGGTCGTCTCGCCGCGAATGTGAAAGTTGCGGCACAGGTCTTGGCGGCCCGACAGGCAAAAGCGGCAGGCCTGACACGACGTGAACGGCCGCACCGCCACCACCTCGCCGGTGTCCTCACGCACCCCGACCCCATCACTGCACGGAACCAACGGAAGCGGAAATGTGTGCCCCTTCACCCCGCGTCGAACCCACACATCCAGGTGATTCAGCCCGACGTGGGTCATGCGCACAATGACTTGGTCGCCGCTGGCAATGGGCTCGGCAAGGTCCACAACTCGCAACACATCGGTGCCGCCATGGTTATCGATTCGAACGCCGCGCATGCTAGGTGACCTCCAGGAGGGCGTAGTGTCCGACAAGCCGACCAGCCAGACCTTCGAAGCCCAGAAAAAAAAGGGCGCCTTTGCCCGTCGCCCCACCTCATTTCACGGATGGATCACGGCGGACGGGCCATTCACGCCGGACTCTGGGCGGTACCACATCTACGCAAGCCACGCGTGTCCCTGGGCGCATCGCGTGCTGGTCGTGCGGGCGCTCAAGGGACTCGAGGCGCACATCAGCGCCGACATCGTCGACCACTTCATGGGTGAGGAGGGCTGGAGCATGCTGGGCGAGGACGCGGGCGAGACCGGCGACACCGTCAATGGCAAGCGCATCCTGCGGCAGATCTACACCCTCGGCCACCCCGACTACCAAGTGTGGGTGATTGTTTTTGTGATGTGGGACCGCAACGGCGGGGTCATCGTGAACAACGAGTCCTCCGAGATCATCCGCATGTTCAACGACCAGTTCCAGCACCTGGCCGAGCGCCCACATGTGGACCTGTTTCCAGCCGAGCTGCACGAGCGCATTGAGCAGATCAACAGCTGGGTCTACCCGCTGCTCAACAACGGCGTGTACAAGGCTGGCTTCACCCGAAGCCAAGAGGCCCACGACGAAGCCGAGCGCGGGGTCTTCGAGGCCCTCGACCGCCTGGAGGCCATTCTGGCGTCCAGCCGCTGGGTCGCCGGCGATCGCTTCACCGAGGCCGATGTGCGGGTGTTCACGACCCTGGTCCGCTTCGACACCGTCTACAACGTGCACTTCAAGTGCAGCCTCAAGCGTCTGGTGGACTACCCCCACACCTGGGCACACACCCGCGAGATTGCGACCCATCCACTGATTGAGTCCACCTTCGACATGCGGCACGCCAAGCTGCACTACTACCGGTCTCACGAGTCCATCAACCCGCGCCGCATCGTGCCCATCGGACCGATCCTAAACTGGGATGAGCCCCACAACCGCCAAGCCCTGGGCGGAGAGGACATTCCCTGAGCAGCTACACTGGCCCCATGAGTGTCGATCCCTACACACAGCTGGGCGTTGCCCGCGGCGCCGACGACGATGCGGTCAAGGCAGCGTGGCGGCTGGTCGCCAAGGAGTGCCACCCGGACCGCTGCGGCGACGATGCGGCAAAACTCGAGCGTTTCAAGGCGTGCAAGGGTGCCTATGAGCTGTTGAGCGACCCCACCCGCCGCAAGTTCTTCGACGCGTTCGGCCAGGACGCGCACTCCATTGGCCTGCGCGAAGAGGCCCAGATTCGCTCGGCCCTGCGCGCACGACAGGGAGGCATGACACGTCGAGCCAAGATTCCCCGCGAGGGCTGCCCCGCTTGCGAGGGCACCGGCTGGCGCGAGAACAAGCGGGCCTGCACCCTGTGCGACCCGAACATGCGGCCCGAATCGGCCCAGGGCGGCCCCGAGTGGGACCCGACCCGCGTCAGCGTGACGTCGTCCGGCAGCCGTCGCTTTCGCTTGAAGCCAGCAAAGTCCAAGAAGAAGTAGTCAGCGAGTCCACGACTCCAGCAGGCCCAGCTTCAACAGAATGTCCACCGCATGGGCCCCATTGGGCACCGTCTCGAGTCGCTGTGCCAGCTGTGGCCAGGGCAGGCCCTCGCGCAGATCACCCTCGATCAGCGCCCCAAGCTCGGTCGGCACACCGGCCATCGTGCACTCGTCGTCGAGGTTGGGAAAGCGCACCAGCTCGTCGCACACAAAAGAGGTGGGGTCGATGCGGGAGGCGCCGCCCCGGGCCGCCAGGTTGTACTGGAACACCCGGGCCCGCACGGGCCTTGTGACCCGAACCATGGAGCGGTCGCCGAGGACGCCGGGATCGGCCACAGCCCGCACCACAGGAGCCTCCGAAGCAGTACTCGCCTGGACAGGCCGCACCACAAAGTCAGCAGGCACGTGGCTGTCGTGCAGCAGCGCGCGGTGGGTCCGGCTCAGATCAAAGACCTTCCACGTCGAGGTGTGCAGCCGCGAGTCCGAACCAAAGCGATTCAGCCAGTCGTCGATCGTGCTCTGGGCCGTGGCGCCATCGGGCGTGATGAAGTCGTACATCAGGGTCAGGTCATCGTGCCGTTGTGGCCTCAACTCGACGGCCACGTCAGACAACTGGCCGCGGCGCGTCTGGTGGCCGATGCCGCCCACAGCAGAGTTCTGGGTCCGGTCCAGCTGCAGGGGCGAGCCTTCGGTCATGTAGAAGGGGCAGGTCCCGAGCATGTCCGCGGGCGTGCGCACCTCGCTGATGAAGCGCATGGTCTGCTGCTTGTCCTGCTCTGTCTCGCCGGGGAAGCCGAAGATGAAGTTGAGCTTGAGAATGACTCCAGCTCGGTGGCAGGCATCGATACAGGCCCGGACCTTGTCCATCTTGCCGCCACGCTGCATCAGTCCGCGCACCCGCTCCGACGCCGACTCGACCCCCAAGAAGAGCATGACCAGCCCGGCCTTGGCCGCCTTGAAGATGGTGGCCTCGTCCAGGTCTTCGGGCCGCGCATCGCCGAACCAGCGAACGGTGACGCCATCGGGTTCCTCGGCCAAGATCAGATCCGAGAAGGTGCGCACAAAACGGGGACTCAGGGCGTCGTCAGACAGGTAGAAGCTGCGCGCGCCGTGCTCCCTCTTCAGGCTCATCATCTCGGCAAAGGCCGACGCGGCGGTTCGGGGCGCGAACCGTCCCTCGCCAATGTGGTGGGAGCAGAAGACGCAGCGCCCCCAGTAGCAGCCGCGGGAGCCGCGAATCGGCAGCACGGGCTCTGGCGCGAGGTACAGCGGCAGCGTGTCGGCCTCGTAGGCTGGCCCAGTCGTGTCGCCGACGTCGTACCGATGCACCTCGGCAATCGCAGGTGCAGGCTGACCGCGAACAAAGATGCCACCGGGCTGCTCGCCGTTCAGCAACGCCAGCAGCGGCACCTCTCCAGCACCGGGAACCAGAGAGTCCAAGAAATCGAACTCGTCCAGCAGCAGCATGGCGCGCTCGCCCAGATGGGTGACATAGGCGCCGCCGAGCGAGATGTGGGCGTCGGGCCGCAGTGCCTTGAGCTGGGCCGCCAGCATCAGCGCGGGAACCAGCTGGTCCAGGAACATCAACGAGATGCCAAAGAAGACTGGGCCCTGTGTGGGCACCAAGCCCGGCAGGCGAGCCGCATAGAAGGGCCGGAATGGGTCGGGCACGTCGGGCCGCAGGCAGCGCCTCACCTCTTCGATCTGCAGGGGCGCGCCGCTGGTCCAGTTGTGGAAGCCAATGTTGGCCGGGTAGTAGCGCGCGCTCAGCAGCCGAAGGGCGCTGATCAACACCTGGTGCGCCCAGTTGTAGGTGTTGGCGTCGTCGAAGTACTGCCGGGCCCGCATGACCTGCTTGGCGGCCTCGATGTTGTCGATCACCGGACCAGCCACCAGCAGGGCGCGGGCTTGAAATTTGTAGCGCTCCCAATCCTCGCCAGCGAGTTGCGCGGCGGACTCGAGCTGCTGAACCGAGCTGGCGACATGAGACTCGGCATGCCCCAGTTCGGCGGCCGACAGGGCGTGCTCAAAGAACTCGACGTTCAGGTCGTGGGTGCGGACCGAGGCGCCGTGGTGGCGCAGAAAGCCCGCTAGACGCGCAACCCCGTGCGGGGGGAACGTCGGATCTGACACAGGGGGATAGAAGAGCAGAGCGTGCACACCCGAATCCTACTGCGGGTTCATAGGCACCCGGAGCACATCGTGAAGACCATTGGCCTGCTGGGCGGCATGGGATGGCCGTCGACCGTGACCTACTACCAGCTCATCAACCAAGGGGTCGCAGCCCGTTTGGGTGGCCAACACTCGGCCCGGATCGCGCTGTGGAGTGTCGATTTTGCCCAGGTCGAGGCCTGCCAGATGCAAGGGCGCTGGGACGACGCGGCCGACATTCTGACCGATGGCGCACGTCGACTCGAGGCGGCGGGAGCAGAAATCTTGGTCCTGTGCACCAACACCATGCACCTGCTGGCCGAGCCGCTGCAGGCGTCGACCGAAGTGCCGCTGCTGCACATTGCAGACGCGACGGCGTCGGCGGCCAAGGAGCGAGGACTGACCAGGCTCGGGCTGCTGGGTACCCGGTTCACAATGGAGCAGGAGTTCTACCGCGGCCGTCTGCAGAGCCAGGGCCTGGACGTGCTGACGCCGGACGAGCCTGGTCGAGAGTTGGTGCACCGAATCATCTATGACGAGCTGGTTCATGGCGAGGTCCGGGACGAGTCCGCCGAGGCCTACCGCCGTGTGATCGCCGAGCTGGTCGCCCAGGGAGCCCAGGGCATCATCTTGGGCTGCACCGAGATCGGACTGCTGGTGGGAGCAGATGATGCACCAGGAGCGGTCGTGCTGGACACCACCGAGGTGCATGCCGCTGCCGCTGTCAGCGCGGCATTCGAGTAGCTCAGACCTCGAGCAGGATGCGCTCGGGGTGCTCGACGCACTCTTTGATGCGCTTGAGGAAACCGACTGCTCCCTTGCCATCGATGATGCGGTGGTCGTAGGACAGGGCCAGGTACATCATGGGCCGAATGACGATCTCGTCGTCGATGACCACAGCCCGCTTGACGATGTTGTGCATGCCCAAGATGCCCACCTGTGGGGCGTTGAGGATGGGCGTGCTCATCATGCTGCCAAAGATGCCACCGTTGCTGATGGTGAAGGTGCCGTCCTGGAAATCGGCCGGGGTCAGCTTGTTGTCGCGGGCGCGCTTGGCGACGTTGGTGATGGCCAGTTCGGTCTCGGCAAAGGACAGCTGGTCGGCATTGGTGATGACCGGCACCACCAGACCCTTGGGTCCGCTGACCGCCACGGCGATGTTGTAGAAGTTCTTGTAGATGATGTGCTTGCCGTCATCGTCCAGCTCGGCGTTGACCGCCGGGAACTCTTTCAGTGCCTCGATCGACGCCTTGGTGAAGAAGCTCATGAAGCCGAGCTTGAAGCCATAGCGCTTGACGAAGCGCTCTTGGTAGCGCTTGCGAAGTGCCATGACTGCAGTCATGTCGCACTCTTGGAAGGTCGTCAGCATGGCTGTCTTCTGGCCGACCTCGACCAGGCGGCGCGCAATGGTGCGGCGCAGCGGGCTCATCTTGACGCGCTCGGTCGCACCGACTGCGGCCTGTGGCTTTGCGGGCGCCTTGGCTGCAGGAGCGGCGGCAGGAGCCGGAGCGGGCGCCTTGCCCTCGACATCGGCCCGGGTGACCCGACCATGCTTGCCACTGCCGGCGATGTTCTTCAGATCGACGCCCTTCTTGCTGGCCGCTTGCCGTGCGGCAGGACCCGCGCGGACGGCATCATTGGCCGCAGGAGCCGACTCGGCGGCGGGAGCAGCGGCAGCAGGAGCGGGAGCCGGAGCCGTGGCCGACGAATCAATGCGGGCAATCACCGCACCAATGTCCACTTCATCGCCTTCAGCGACCAGCACCTCGACCAGCAAACCGGCGGCGGGACTGGGAACCTCGAGGGTGGCCTTGTCGCTGTCGACTTCGACCAGCGGGTCACCGATCGCGACCATATCGCCCGCGTTCTTGAGCCAACCGGCGATTTCGACGGTGGTGATGGACTCTCCGATGCTGGGCACGACGACATCGACTGGCATGACACTTCCCCGAGAATTGCGTCTGGGACGGTACCCCGGAGCGGACTCGTTAGTCGAGGTCCCGATGCGCCGTCCCCTGCCCATGCTGATCGCCCTGCTGACGTCCACCTTGTGGGTCGGTGCCTGCGCGGGTTCTGGGGGTTCAAGCGACGGCGCTGTCACCGCCCTCGGCGCAGACGAGACGGTCTCCAATGCCGCGGTCAAGCTGTCTGCGCGACATGGGGTGTTTGGCGGGCGTGGCCGGCCGCTTCGACACCGACAAAGCCGCCATGGAGCACGTTCGCAGCTCAGCAGACCGTCGGGTCAAGCGCCCCAAGGAGCGCGACGAAGAAGACTGCGCAGACGCGTTTGAAGACCTCGACGACAAGACCCCCGAGCTCAGCGGGGACGCCGCCACCGACGCCGTCAAGGTCGACCAGGCCCTGACCTGGTACTACAACTACATGGTCCGCGAGCGCTGCGTCACAAGTTGGTAGGCTTCTTGGAGGACGCATTGGCGAGCACTCCACGCTCTCGCCGAAGCGCTCGAACCACCAGGCCGGTCTGCTCGGCCACGTGCTTGGACTTGCTGCCCGTCGCTGGCGAGGCCGAGTCTTTGCGGCCCACATAGCGAGGCATGCGGTTGGGCATTTGCTCATAGAACCAGTGCAGGTAGCGCGGCCATGCGCCCATGTTCTTGGGCTCTTCCTGGCACCAGACCAGCTCAGCTGACTCGGGGTAGCGGTCCAGCTCGACGCGAATGTCGCGGATGGGGAATGGGTGCAGCATCTCAATGCGAATCAGCACCACGTCGTCGATCTTCTCGGCGCGACGCTTCTCGAGCAGCTCGAAGTAGATCTTGCCCGAGCACAGCACCACTCGCCTCACCTTGTCCGGCGCGATGTCGTCGATCTCGCCGATGACCTTCTGGAAGTGGCCGGTGGCCAGGTCCTCCATCTTGCTGGTCGCCAGGGCATGCCGCAGGCCACTCTTGGGGGTCATGATGACCAGCGGCTTGCGTGTGCGACGCATCATCTGCCGCCGCAGCAGGTGGTAGATATTCGACGGCATGGTGATGTTGGCGACTTGGATGTTGTCCTGTGCACAGGCTTGCAGGTAGCGCTCGATGCGCGACGAGCTGTGCTCTGGCCCCTGGCCCTCGTAGCCGTGGGGCAGCATCATGACGATGCCCGTCAGGCGGTTCCACTTCTGCTCTGAGGTGGTGATGAACTGGTCAATCAGCACCTGAGCACCGTTGGCGAAGTCGCCAAACTGGGCCTCCCAGATGACGAGCTCGTCGGGAGCGTCGAGGGTGTAGCCGTACTCGAAGCCAAGCACGCCAGCCTCGGACAGCACGCTGTTGATGACCGTGAACTGCGCCTGAATGTCGGCGAGGTTGTCGAGGGGGAAGTAGTCCACCGCGTCGTCCTGGCCGGTCACGATGGCGTGGCGATGAGTGAACGTGCCGCGACCCGAGTCTTGGCCGGACAGCCGCACCCCGTGGCCGTCGACCAACAGCGTGGCGTAGGCCGCCTGCTCGGCAACCGCCCAGTCCATCGGCCGGTCACCAGCAATCATCTCGAGGCGCTGCTTGAGCAGGCGCTTGATCTTGCGGTGGGGCGAAAAGCCCTCGGGCAGCGTGTTGGCCTTGACCATCAAGGCGCGCAGCACTTCGATGTCCATCGTCGTGTCGACTTCATCGTCGATGCCGCCGCGGTACCGGGACCACAACCCCTTGAGCGGGCTGTCCACGTCGATATCATCGCCCTTGGCGCCCGATACCGCCGCGCTGACGTCCTTGCTGAATACGTCGAAGTCATCGACCAGCTTCTTGACCTCGTCGGTGCGCTCGCTGGCGCTGGCTGTGGCCTCTTCGCGCTCGCTGAGTGCGTCTTCGAAGTCCTTGTAGCTCTGGTCGTAGATCTGCTTAGCCTGTTCTTCGGTGACCCGTCCGCGCGAGATCAGGTGCTTGGCAAAGACCGTGCGAGGTGTGGGCCGAGCGCGAATGTTGGCGTACATCAGCGGCTGGGTGAATGCCGGCTCGTCCCCCTCGTTGTGCCCGAACTTGCGGTAGCAGTACATGTCGATGATGACGTCGCGGTGGAACTTCTGTCGCCACTCCATGGCCATGCGGGTCACAGCCGCCACCGCCCACGGATCCTCGCCGTTGACGTGGAAGATGGGCACCGCGAGCATGCGCGCCACGCCCGAGGAATAGGGGGTGGAGCGGGACTCATCGGGGGTCGCCGTGAAGCCGATCTGGTTGTTCACGATGATGTGGATGGTGCCCCCGGCGGTGTAGCCGTCGAGCTCGGACATCTGCAGTACTTCGGCCACCAGCCCCTGTCCGGCGAACGCGGCATCGCCATGCAGCAACACCGGCACAGCCCGCCAGCGCTTGGTGTCGCCGTTGCGGTCTTGCTTGGCGCGAATGCGTCCAATGACCACGGGGTTGACCGCTTCGAGGTGGGACGGGTTGAACGACAGGTTCAAGTGCACCGACTTGCCCGCCGCCGTCTCGATGTCGGACGAGTAGCCCAGGTGGTACTTCACGTCGCCGCTGCCGTCGTCGCCGCCGCCGGTGTCGTGGAACTCGCTGACCATGACACGCACGGACTTCTCAAACACGTTGGCCATGACCGAAAGCCGCCCACGGTGGGGCATGCCGATGACCATCTCTTTGACGCCGTTCTCGCCCGCCTGGTGGATGAGCATGTCCATGAGCGGGACCAGGGTCTCGCCGCCCTCGAGGCTGAAGCGCTTGGTGCCCGGGAAGCGGTTGTGCAGCACGCGCTCGAAGTTCTCGGCGTCGCTCATCTTGCGCAGAAAGCGCAGCTCCTCATCCCACCCCAGAATGTCTTTGCCGGGCAGGGTCTCGAGCTTCTCGGCGATCCACTGCTTCTGCACGACATCGTCGATGTTCATGAACTCGGCACCGATGCTGGTGCAGTAGCAAGCACGGCAATGCTCGACGACCTCGCGCAGCTTCATGCGGGCGGGCACGCCATATAGCGGCCGGGTCAGCACTTCGGCATCGAGGTCAGCGTCGGACAGGCCATAGTGCTCGAGGGTCAGCTCGGGGTGGCCGGTGATGACGCGCCGCTCGAGCGGATCGATCGTGGCCTGCAGGTGCCCGCGCACTCGGTACGCATTGATGAGCACGGTGGTGGCGACCTGGCGCTTGAGCTCGTGCTCATCGATGGCGCCGCCGCTGCCCCCAGAACCATGGAAGATCGAGCGCGGAGCCCAAGACGGACCGCCGTTCGCCAGGGACTCACCCGCATCTGGGGCGTCGTATCCCTCAAAGAACGCGCGCCACTCCACATCGACCGAGGCTGGATCGGCGAGCCATTGCTGGTACAGCGAATCGATAAAGGCGGCGTTGCTTCCGGTGAGCAGGCTGGACATTGCAGACCCCGTGTACAGAACGCGAAGTGTACACTTCAGATGCGAACGCGGAGACTCGATGAGCGGCTACGGCTACGGACCAAATGACGATGAAGAAGAGCAGGACGAGGGCGAGACCACAATGGTGTTCGCCGAGGGCCTGCCAATGGAGCCCGTCGACAAGCTGTCCGAGCTACCTAGCCCCCCGATGGAAGCCAATCCCGCAGTGAAGTGCCGCGCCTATGTGCGCGAAGAGAACGCGTTCTACCTGTGGACCGGCACCGAGTGGGAAAAGCGGGACTGATCAGGCTGCCCTAGCGCACCTGACTGTCAATCCACCCGTCGACCCGCATCTCGAGCACGCCGAGCGGCACCGGACCACTCTCGAGCACCAGATCGTGGAACGCCTTGATGTCGAAGTCGTCGCCCAGCGCTTTCTCGGCGCGGCGGCGGTGGCGCCACATCTCGAGCTGACCGGTCTTGTAGGCCAAAGCCTGGCCGGGCCAGCTGATGTAGCGGTCGACCTCGTTGTCGATGTTGTTCTTGGCCAGCGGGGTGTTCTCTTCCATGAAGGTGACCGCCTGCTCGCGGGTCCAGCCCTTGTGGTGCACGCCGGTGTCGACGACCAGCCGGGACGCACGCCATGAGTCATAGGACAGCATGCCCAGCCGATCGGTGTCGGTCGGGTACAGGCCCATCTCGTCGGCCAAGCGCTCGGTGTACAGCGCCCAGCCCTCGACATAGGCCGTCATGTACAGCTCGCGACGGAACGCGGGCATGTCCGGCAGCTCTTGGGCGATGGCGATCTGCAGGTGATGACCGGGAATCGACTCGTGAAAGGCCAGCACACGGGCTTCGTGCCGTGGCCGCGTCTCGGGGGCATAGACGTTGATGCGGTACTCGCCGGGGCGGCTGCCATCGGCGGCGGGCTGCCGGTAGTAGGCGACGGTGGTGTAGGGCGCCTCGTGGTCGGGCACCCGCTTGACCACACAGTCGGCCTGGGGCATGCGTCCAAAGTAGTCGGGCATCGCTTTGCGGGCGGCATCGAGCGCGTCGACGGCCTCTTGCTCCACCTGCTCCGAGGTCTCGAAGTACAGGCTGGGCTCGGTGCGCAGCTTGTCGAAGATGGTCGGAATGTCCCGCGTCTCGAACACCTTCTCGCCCAGGTCGGCGAACTCGGCGTGGATCTTCTCGAGCTCGGTCAGCCCCAGCTGGTGGGTCTGTTCGGCGGGGCGGTCCAGGCTGGTGTGCTTGCGAATGACCGCCGCATAGCAGGCCGCTCCCTGCTCTCCCAGACCGGTCATGCCTGCCTTGGCCCCCTCGCGGGCATTGGGCAGCACGGTGTCGTTGAGGAAGTCCTTGTAGGCAATGAGAGCCGGCCGAACCTGCTCATCGAGCACCGCCGCGGCATCATCGCGAATCTGCTGTTGGTGCTCGGCGTCGACCGAGCCCTCCACAAAGGCAATCTGGGTGACGGCCGCCCACTCTTCGGTCGGGGTGTCCAGCAGCGTGGCCACCTGCTCGGCAATGCGTCGGGTGCTCTCGGCGTTGGCGTATTTGCCCTGCTCGGCCCCCAGCTTCAGGTTCGCCAGCTCACCCAGAATCGAGCTGTGCATGGCGCGGTACCGGGACTTGAGGTTGCCTGCATCGTCGAGGCTGTCCAGGGGCCGAATCTCGGGCAGGTAGCCCAGGGTGGTCACCGGATTGTCTCGCGGCGACAGCGACCACTGCTCAAAGGCACACACATCTTGGGCGGCACTGATCTCGAGCTGGTCGATGAACAGCCGCAGGGTCAGCTGGTCTGGCTTGCCGAGTGCCGACGCATCGATGGCTTGGGCGCGGGTGAGAAATGCGTCCCGCTCGGCCTGGGCGGTGATGACCGCTGCCGGG
>CAYYHT010000188.1:0-11241 GCA_964471355.1 uncultured Enterobacteriaceae bacterium | reverse complement strand
CAGGCAGCTAGTACTCGTAGCTGTAGTCCCACTCATAGCTGAAGTGGAACACGCCGCTCACCACCTCGTTGACCGAGGTGTTGTGGGTGCCGTAGTCGTAGTACGAAAACAGCGGATATGCGGCACCGAGGTACATGTACATCAGTGCGGGTCCGCCACTGGGTCCTCCATCCACGTCGATACCGATGGTGTCGCCATTCTTGGGTCCGTAGCCCACAGCGCGGCTGCACGACAGGTCTGAAGGCTCGTTCACCAACGTGTTCTGCACGGAGCGTCCGAGCTCAAACTGGTAGTCGCAGCTCACGCAGTCGACGGCGACGGCTGTGGAGTAGAGCTTGTAATCAAGGGCGCATGCGTCGCCTGTGGGCACAGTCAGGCGCTCAAGGAACTGGCCGGTGATGCCGTCGCTGTTCATGCAGCCTTCGAAGTGGAAGCTCCAGTTGACCGTCTGGTCCCACGCATCAGGGACCGGGGAGGGTGCAGCGCTGACGGCCGGCCACAGGTCGATGGCTGGGCAGCCGGCGATGACGAGTCCGGGATCGGTGTCGGTGTCTGTGTCGGTGTCCGAATCGGTGTCCGAATCGGTGTCTGTGTCGGTGTCCGAATCGGTGTCTGTATCGGTGTCTGTGTCCGAATCGGTGTCTGTGTCCGAATCAGTGTCGGTGTCCGAATCGGTGTCGGTGTCGGTGTCCGAATCGGTCTCGACATCCTCGGAATCAATGTCTCCCTGAGTGACGCACGCCAGCGGGATTGCAGCGAAGCAGGCAATCAGACACAGGCGGAACATGAGCACTCCTTGGCACGCGCGGGCGGTACCCCATTAGGCCACGGATGATGGCTGTTCGCGACCCCTACGAGGTTCTTGGCGTTCCTCCGGACGCGACGGATGCCGACATCAAGAAGGCATACCGAAAAGCCGCGCGGGAGTGGCACCCGGACCGAAATGCAGACCCTGAAGCCGAAGCGCGCTTCAAGGAAATCGGAGCTGCGTGGGAGGTTCTGTCCGATCCCGCCCAGCGTGCTCAACACGATGGCCGAGTCTTGCGGGCAGCGTCTGGGCAGCTGCCTGAGGAGTTCCTGGACGCCGTCGAGACGGCCATTGACCGGGCGGAATCATGGGTCGTGCGCGGAGTGCTGCCCCACTACGTTCAACACTACTGGCGGGGCAATGGCTGCGAGATGGCCGCGCGGCTGGTTGCGGACCTCGAGCAGCTTGGCGACCCAAGCGCCCTGCAGCCCAGCTTTGGCTGGCTGGCCAACATGCGAACCGGTCGACTGCTGCGCAAGGTTGTTGTGCTGCTCGATCCGTACCCGACCTCACGGGTCTCGGCTCTGTACATGGGTCGCATCTGGCAGATCCGCGTCTCGCCGATGGCCCTGTGGCGAGCCGGATTCCGCGACTCGACCGACATCGACGATGCCGTACTGCGCGTGGTCCTGGCCAGGTTCGCGCAGCTGGTCAGCGTCGGCCGCACGGTCGACGGCAATGTCGAGGCCGCGCGGGTCCGAGATGACGAAGCCATCGTGCTGATGCGGTGGACGGTGCTTGGATACGCGGCATTCTTCGGGCTTATTTTCGCCATGCTCTACTCGGGCTACACCTCGAAATAGACGCTGCTACACGCTGCTACAAATGTGCAGCACATCGCTCCATAGGGTGCCGGTACCCCTTTTGGAGGTGTCTATGCGCCGCTGTGTTCTGGTTGCCCTTCTTGCCCTGTCCACCGCCTGCACCGGCGGCGACATCGTGTTGATCCAAGTCTCTGATGACCCCGTGCTCGACACCGGCACACCGCTCACCGAAGACACTCTCGATACAGGGACCGAGGCGGTGGTCGACGACGACCCCGTGCTCGACACCGAGGAAGACGACACCGCCGAGCCTGTCGACACTGAAGAGCCGGAGGACACCGCTGCTCCGGTCGACATGCCGGTGGTCGCAGAAGACCTGACTGTGCCCGGCGAGTACACAGTGACGGTGCCCACGGGCGAGTCGCGCATGACCGTCGCACTGTGGGGCGGTGGTGGCGGTGGCGGCAACCAGCAAGGAGCCACTGGTGGTGGCGGCGCCTACGTGAGTGTTCAGATTCCCGTGACCCCCGGCGAAGTTCTTGATGTCTGGGTCGCCGAGGGCGGCGGTGCATACGGAGACGGCGGCGGAGCCAGCTATGTGCTGCGCGGGGGCACTCCGTTGGTGGTCGCTGCTGGCGGCGGCGGCGGCGGCAGCGATGGATGCTCCGGCTGCAAGGACGGCGGCATGGGTGGTGCCGGTGGCATCGTGCACGGGCAGACCGGCCAGGACTTGCTGACCGGATTCAGCGGCTATTGCGAGTCGGCGACAGGCGGCCAAGGCGGTTCTGCAGTCGCTGGTGGCGTCGGTGGCGTGCCGAACGGAACGGCGGACTACCAGTGCGTGGGGCAGTCAGGCGCCGCGAATGCGGGTGGTGCTGCGAAGGGCAACTGGGGCAGCTGTGCGGTCGGCGGTGCCGAGACCTGGCACTCCGGTGGAGGGCAGGGCAATGGCGGCGGCGGTGCCGGCGGTGCGGGCTACTACGGCGGCGGCGGTGCGGGCTTCATCTGGACCTATTGCAGCGGCGGCGGCGGCGGCGGCTCGTCCTACTCCGATGCTGCGAACACCGGCACGGTGCTAGACGCAGGCAACTGGCGAGACCAGGGCTCGTCGGCCACCAGTGGTGGGGCCGGCTACGGCGGCGATCGCATCGCTGCGGGTGCGGACGGCCGAGTCATCGTCAGCTGGTAGTTCGGCTCAGTCCGCCTTGCCGTCCGGCAACAACAGCGCGCCGTACGCCACCAGTGCCGGGATGCCGGGGTAGAGCAGCAGTGCGGCTTGCGGATTGAGCAGGTCTGCAGGCGAGTTGCCGTCGAGAAACAGCGCGACCGGCACGGTGCCCAGCATGGCCACAGCGGTCCAGGCGAGGCGCCCACCCGCTGCCGAGAACAGGGCCAACAACAGGTAGATCAAGCAGATGATCAGCGTCCACTCGCTGAATCGGTAGGCATGGGGCTGCAGGATGTAGACCTGCAGGTTCACGCTGATGATGGCTGCGACGAGTCCCAGGCAGGCGAAGGAGACGAAGTGTCCTCGGGTCCAGGGCCGTCGCTGCTCGTCTTGTGCGTTGTCCATGGCTAGCTATCCTGCGGGTTGGCGTGCATAGCCCGCTCGAGCAGCCGCCACGCCATGCGCGTGTCTTGAACCGGATTGGGTCGGATGGCGGCCAAGCGCGAGGCAGCGCCAGCACGGTCGCCTTCGGACAGCAAGGTGACGCCGTCGGCCACATCGAGGAAGCCGGACCAGACGGCCCCGGAATCGACCTGTCGTGCGGTATTCAGAGCGGCTCGGGCCTCACCCGCGTGGCCGGCGCCGGCCTCGGCCATGGCCAGGTAGCCGAGGCTGAGCGCTTCAAAAGAGCGGGCCCGCAGCTCTCGAGCAGTCTCGGACGTGCTTCGAAGCAGGGCAGCGGCCTGTGCTGGATGTCCCCGCAGCAGGGCGAGGATGGCCCGGTTGGCGTGCACGGCGCACATGCCCAGGCGGCTGGCGTGTTCGGTGTGCAGGGCTTGGGCGTGGTCCAGGCGCTGCTCGGCGAGCTCGAGCCGGCCCTGTTCGAGGGCGAGGGAGGCCAGATTCGCGACGCACCAGCCCTCTGCGGACCGATCGCCCAGGGCCCGCACCATCGCGTGTTCTCGCTGCCCGAGTGCTTCGGCGGCGTCGAGATCGCCGGCGGCCAGCTCGAGCTGCACTTGGTCATGCAGCAGCAGCGCCTCGACCCGTCGGCTGCCGGTGTGGCTGACCGCGGCCATGCCCAAGCGGTGGTGGTGGCGTGCCTCGTCCCAGCGGTGGGCTTGTCGAAAGCGGGCGGCCAGGTTGGTGCGTGCGGTCGCTTCGAACTGGATGGCGCCCGCGGCAAGGAACGTGGCCAGCGCCTGTTGGTGCAGCTGTAGGGCTCGTTCAGCTTCGCCGCGATCGGCATGAATCAGGCCCAGAATGGTCTGGGCCCGACCCCGCTGCACTCCTGGCTCGGGCTGTGCATCGAGCACCTGCTGCAGCCACTGTGCGGCCTCGTCGGTCTGGCCCAGTCGCCGCAGGTTCGCCCCGAGCTCGACGCGGACTCGCTGGGATTGTTCGGTCGGCAGTTCCTGGGCGATCAGCCATCTCAGCTCGTCGACGGCCTCGGTGTAGTTGCCCAGGGTGCGCCGAGCGTGGGCCCGCTCCAACCGTGCGGCGTGAATGAGCTCGCCATCGCCAGTGGCGGTTGCGTCGAGGACCGCGCGCTCCAGCAGTGCTTGCAGCATCGACCACGGTCCGCGCAGGGACACGATGGGGGCGAGTGCTGTGGCCAGGCGTGCGCCTTGTAGGCTGCCCGCCTCGGTCGCTTGCCACGCCGCCAGCAGGTTGGCTCGCTCGCGAACGACGGTGTCGGCTACATGCGGGGCTTGGGCTCGGTGCAGCACGGTCGCGTGGTGCTCGGCCTCTGTCATGGCCCATCGCAACCACCGAGGACGGGCCTGGGCGATGGGTCGGGCCGCTTGTGGGTGAGCAAGCACGAACTCGCGGATCGCCCCATACAGACGCAGTCTTGGCTCGTCTCCCGCATCATCCAACCAACAAAGAGACCGGTCACAGAGCGTGGCCACCGCATCGATCACACCCGGTGCTGTTGGGTACGCACGCAGGTCCACGGCGGATTCGGCGGCGCTCAAGGTGAAGCCATCGGGCAGCAATGCGCACTGCGCCAGAGCAGAGCGCTCCCAGGGCTCGAGCAGCTGCCAGGACCAGTCGATGGCCGCGTGAAGGGTGCGGTGGCGCTGAGGCCGATCGGCTTGGGTCGAGGACAACAGGGTTGACGATGAACCCAGGCGCTGCAGAAGCTGGGCCGGCGAGAACATTCGGCAGCGCGCAGCCGCCAGCTCGATCGGCAGGGGAAGGTGTTCGAGGGCGGCCACAAGCTGGGCGATGTCGGGGCTGTCGATCAGGCTCGGGCGAACGGCACGGGCTCGCGTCAGGAACAGGCTGTGGGCGTCGCCGGCGTCGAGGGGACCCACCGGAACGGAGTGCTCACCGGCGAGGTTGAGGCGGTCTCGGGAGGTGATGAGGCAGCGCAGCAGTGGGGCCGCCCGCAGCCAAGCCACGATCAACTCGGTGGCTTGGACCTGCTCGAGGTTGTCGAGGACCAGCAGCAAAGGGCCGCGGCCGGCCAACGCACGGCTGACTTGAACCGAGCGATCGGAGCGTGTCGGCGGCAGGCTGAGCGCCTCGGCAACGGCCTCGCATGCGGAATTGGGGCTTCGCGCTGCGGACAGATCGCAGAATACGATGCCCGTCCACAGGTCAGCTGTGGCGTGAAGCTCTGCAAAGCGCAGGGCCAGCCGAGTCTTTCCCGCTCCTCCTGGACCGAGCAGGGACACCAGGCGCGATGTGCCAAGGGCTTGAGATAGCGACGACAGGTGCCCGCTTCGACCATGGAAGGACGTCTCGGGAATGGGTACCGTGGCCTGGTCATGCTGCGCGGCATCAGTGAACTGGTAGCCCTGCCCGCGAATCGACAGCAGATGCTGCGGGTGCTTGGGGTCGGCTTCGATCTTGCGCCGAAGCCGACTCATGCTGAAGTCAGCGGCTCGGCTCTGCACGCCCTCGGCATAGCCCCACACCTCGCGGTGCAGCTCGTCGCGGCTGACTGGCTGGCCGCCATGATCGACGAGGTAGGCGAGCAGTTGAACTTCGAGCTCGGTGAGCTGCGAGACAGAGTCGGCGTGCCGGACCTCTCCGCTGGAGAGATCAACCGTGCAGGCGGATAGACGCAGGACCATTGCCATCGGCGAACACTACCGCGGTCCCGTCGGAGTAGCATGCCCCCATGACCATGCTGCTGCTCTTGCTGACCGTGCCCTCCTTTGCCGACATTCCACCGCCGCGCATCGAGAAGGATTGCCCTATCGGCACCACCCTTGGGCTCAGCGCCAAGAAGTGGGTCTGCAAGCCCCACGCTGCATGCGAATCCGCCGCCGATTGCAAGCCCGACCAGGCTTGTGAAGCCACATCGCTATGTGTGCAATCGCGGGAGGTTCGGCGCAGCTCGGGCATCAAGAGAGACGGCACGCGGAACGTCCGCACGTCGACTATTACCTATGCCGACGCTGCGTGCATCGCTGGCATGTGCCTGGCTGGGAATTGCGAGACCGTCAATCGGTGCATGCCGCTGCCCGAGCCGTCCGGACCCCCTCCTGAGGTGGTGGAGCCGGATGCCGAGCCACCGCCTCAGGCGGTTGGCTGTGGCTGTTCCGCGGCTGGTGGCGCGTCTGGCAGCGGCGTGCTGATGCTCTGCCTGCTGGCCATCACCCGGCGTAGGGCCTAGTCAGCAGCGCCAGGACAGGACCTTGCAGGTCTTGGTCTCGGTGTCGCAGACCGCGTCGACCGGGGCATCCTTGCAGGGTTCGATCTTCTTGGTGCGCGGCTTGGCGGCCTTGACTGGGTGCAGGCGAGGCTCGTGTTCCACATCGCAGTCCCGCCAGCTCTCACACGAGACGGGCTCGACCCACTGCAGTGCGCATGCTCCTTGCTCACAGGTGCAGAAGCCGCCGGTGGTTGTGATCGGACCGAGTCGATCGCCCTTGGCCACGTGGCACTTGGCGGCTCCCACATCAAGAGCGCAGTCGACGTCTGCCGAGCAGGTGCCGGACGTCGACGTGGCGGCTGAGATGTCGGTCGGTTTCTGGGTGCACTGGCTGTCTTCGCAGCTACAGGAGCCCGTATGCGGAGCGGTGTACTCGGGGCAGCGCATGACGATGGGCCCGTAGTCCTTGGCCATGCAGCGCGTGCCCCCGCACATCTCGTCGAAGTTGCACTCGCTGTTCTCGGAACAGAACTCACCTCGCCACTGCGGCGCTTTGGCCTCGACTTCCGTCTCGGTGCCTTGCGGCGTGTGCGCGTCGGCTTGCGGGATCACACTGGGTGGCTGGGTTGCTGTGCCGCAGGCGAACAGTGCGATGAGAAGAAGGGCAGTCATCCCGCCAGCTTACAACTTCAGGGCGTGCGGCGGGGCGACCCTCGAGCGGGCCTAGCTCTTGGCGTGTTCGTGCTTATTTTTCACTCGGAGGTGAAAATTGGCTTGGACGATGCCTGGAGTACCCGCCATGGTGACGCGGGCCCGACATGTAGGTCGCGCACGTTCAGCGTGGGTCTGTGCGGCGCTCTTGGGTGCCACGATGCTGTTCTTGGGGCTTGGCAGCGCCAAGGTCTTGTTTGTCTTGCTGACACTGATTTCCGTCTTTGCGCAGGCCTACGCCGCGTCGATCATCTTTGGCTTAGTGACCGTGGTTGCTGGACTCGGAGCCCTGTTCGCACCGATGTTCTGGCTGTCGCTGGCCCTTAGCCACGCACCGACGGCGGGCGATGTGCAGGACGCGAACGCCGTGCTGCGCGCTTGGCGTGCGGAGCGCGGCACGTGGGCGGCCAAGACCATCACAGACGACCTGCCCCGGGAGCCTGTGGCCGACAATGACTGGCTCAAGGTCGCTGCGATGCGCGAGGTCGAGGCTGTCGGCTTGGCGAACAGATGAGATGATCGATCCCACGGAGGATCGTGATGGGACGTTCAGATCGGTACGCGTACATGGGAGACCCCCGGTACAACCCGCCCAACCAACACTGCCCCGAGTGCGACGAGCCTTCGAAGATCTACTTCGTGGGCTCCAAGACGATCGATGGTGCCGCGAGCTACCGCTACAAGTGTGAGCACCTGCACGAGTGGCGCACCAAAGAGCGCATCGACCTCTAGCAGGCCGCTAGGTCCAGTCGGTGCGGGACTGTGCTGCGGCGCGCGATGGCCCGGCCACGTCTGAGCACGGCCGACCCTTGCAGCAGGAAATGCTGATGATCTCGCCAGTGTGCGCGTCGACGACCACAGCGCCGATGTTCGCGCCGTACTGAACCTGCCAGGCGATTCCCCCGGCCCAAGGCGTGCCGCCTGCGGTCGTCGTCTGCGGTCCGTAGCCCCACAGCCGGTTCGGCACCTTGCGGTCCATGTCCGCGATGTGGACACTGGGGTGGAGCTCGGCGATGCAGCTGGCTGCTTCCGGACTCATGATGCCCGACGCCGTGCAGGTCGCCGCCGATCCCCCGGCCGCCTTGCACCGGTTCTCTTCCTGCTTTGCCGCCGCCGCGGTCACGCCAGCCGGGCCTGCATTCTCGGCCACGCAGCGGTTCACCGCCGCCTTGGCCCCATCGGCGCCCGCATCGGAGGTAAGCGTGGGCGCATCGCCGTCGGCATGGGCGACCGGAGGGGCGAGCACGCCAAGAACAGCAAACAGCAGCGAGGAGTTGGTCATCGTGCTTCAGACAGTAGCCGTTGCCTTCAGTGCCTGCCTAGGCCAGCACATCTCGCAGGTCTTTGTGCTTGATGAACATCTTGCGCGCGTACTTGCAGATGGGAACGATCTTGATGTCGTTGTCACGCGCGTAGGCGATGGCCGCATCGAGCATCTGACGTGCCACCCCTTTGCCGCGCAGCTCGTCCCGCACGCCGGTGTGGATGATCGCCATCTTGCCGTCGCGGAGCTGGTAGGCCATCTCGGCCAGAAACTGGGGCTCGCCATCGGGGTTATTCACCACAAAGGCACCTTTGACTTCGCCGTCGATGTGCTCGATTTCCATGGGGAACCCTACCCACCGTGCCCTGTCCCGTCCATAGCCCGAGTGACCCAACATGAGCGGAGCTTCGCTGCTGCTGCTGCTGCTGGCATGCAAGCCACCGGTGGAGGACACCGCGGTCGAAGTCGAACCGGTGTGCGGCTCGTCGACCGACCTGCTCGACGCCCCTGTGCCGATCGGCTCCGACATCGGCCAGCTCGCTCCACTCGACCTTCTGGATGTGGCCACCACAGCGACAGTACAGCCTGATGGCACCGTCACCTTCGAGACCCGCGCCGAGTTCGGGGTCGGTGAGCTCGACGGCTGGCCCACCTTCGACTTTGCCCCCCGCGCGGACCGAGTCAGCATCGATGGCCAGGACATCGACTCCGGCCTGTTGACCCGGGTCGGCGTGCGGGACCCCGTGCGAACCGTCACGGCAATCGATGTCGAGCTTGAGCGCTGCAGCACCCACGTGCTCGAGGCCAGCTACACCGTGGACAAGGACTGGTTTCGTACCGGCGATCAGCCCCGCATCGAGCCCCGCGACGACGGCATCTTCTGGTCCGGCGGGCTGTCGGACGGTGAGCCGGACCACTACGTCAGCATGTGGATGCCCGGCAACCTGCTGTTCGACCGCTTTCCCATCGAACTGACCGTGACCCTTGTCGGCGAAGACAGGCCCCACCGACTCGATGCAAATGCGCCCGTCACCGAGCTGGGTGACCACAGTTGGTCCGTTGCCTACCCCGCGACCAACCAGGCCCACTCTCCGTTTTGGGCGCTGTTTCCCGAGTCGATGCCCCACCACAGTGCGACCGCCCAATTGGCTGCGGGACCGATCACCGTCGACGTCTACAAGCGGCCCGAAGACCCAGTGGACATGGAGGCGGTCGGACAGCGCGCGGTCCTTGCCCTCGAGGAGTACGACACGACGATGGGCGCCTATGCACACGGTGACCGCTACATCGTGTGGTTGTGGCACGAGGACAACGCGTCGATGGAGTACGGCGGTGCTACCATCACCCGCGAATCGGCGCTGGAGCACGAGATTCTGCACAGCTGGTGGGCCCGTGGGGTCACGCCAATGGCCGACCATCACGGGTGGTTTGACGAGGCGATTACCCAGTGGGGAACGGGTCCTTCTCCGTTTTATGCCTCACAGGTGATCCCCGTCGACAACATCACCATGGTCATCGGTGAGGACGAGTGGGCCGCCGCAGCCCTCAACCCACTGCACTACGCGCTCGGGGCCAGCGTCTTTGCTGGCATCGCCGATCGGCACGGCGTCGACGCCGAGCTGGTTGCCCTCGCGGCGATGTACGACGACCGAGCGATCGGCCCGGCCCGAACCCAAGACGTCGAGCGGCACCTGTACTGCTGGTTCGACGGTGATGAATACGTGCGAAACATCTTCCACGCTCAGGTCTACGGCGGCGAGGGAATCCCTCCGGCGGTCGATCCGCGGTGGTGCGACTAGGCCAGGAGGGGCGAGCTTCGCCTCCGACCCGGCGAGACGAAGCTCGCCGCTCCTTGCCTCTAGGGCATCAGGCCCAGCACCTCGACGCAGTAGCGCTCGGCGATCAGCATGACGCGTGCGTTGGCGCTGTACATCACATGGTGTCGGATGCAGACCAGGGGCGCTTGCCCGACCGTGACCCACACGTGGTCCGACTCGTAGGTGTCGGCTTCGTCGTTGTCGCCCTCGGCGGTCAGCGTCTGTCCCTTGACCAGCACAAATCCTTCGTCAGGGGTGCCGTATAGGGACAGGGTCGCTTCTTCCCATTTGTAGAGGTCGAAGGGCTGCTTCATTGCGTCTAGACGGGCGAGGGCTTCGTCGCGAACGCGCTCCCACAGCTGCCGGTTTTCACTCAGCTTCTTGTATCGGTCCCAGTCCCCGGCGACGTACCGCAGCACATCTTTGGCGAGCCACTCGGACGGCAGGAACATGCGTGCTGAGGTGTGCATTCGCATCATCGTAGACTGAGTCGCGTGCCGGCTCTTGCTGATGACCTGCCTCCCTACAGATCCACTCGACGCGCCGGCCATATGGGTTGAGCGCCGGAGTACAGTAGGGCGATGAAAGTCCACGCCGAGACCGTACTTGCCCTTCCCATCGCACAGGCGTTCGAGGTCATCTCGCGCATGGAGGACTGGTTTCCCCTTGTCGACGACGCCATCGAGAGCATCGTCAAGACCAGTGAGGGGCCGGTCGGCGTCGGATCGACGCTGGACGAGAACCTGAATGCCCTGGGCCGGGTCATGTGCTTCGTCATCACCGTCGAGAGCTACGAACCGCCCAACGTGGTTGGCTTTACCTCTGATGGCCCGATCCTGTTCGCACGCGGCACCATTCGATGCGAGGAGCGAGGCGACAGTACGGCCATGCTGATGGACATGGATGTGACCCCGCAGAGCTGGGGCTGGCTGCTGTACCCGGTGCTGTTTGTCACCATGCAGAGCACTGAGCAGGGACGGCTGGACAAGCTCTCACAGCTGGTTGCCGATGGCACACTCAAGCCGAGTGCGGGCTAGACTGCCGCATGGTGCGTCGCGACGACGAGGATGAACAGCTTGGAATGCCATTCGGGCTGCGA
>CAYYHT010000187.1:0-11331 GCA_964471355.1 uncultured Enterobacteriaceae bacterium | reverse complement strand
ACGGGCACCTGATCGGGGTTGAATAGCTCGAAGGTGGACACGTTCATGCGGCTGTCCTCGAGGCGCGCGCCGGCCAGTCCCACCACCCGAGCCCCCGTCGGAGGACCCGAACCGTCGGGGGCTGCGCGTTCGACGACTCCACAGAAGTCCCAGCCTGCTTGCGCACCCTCTTGTCCACGTTCGGCCCGCCCGAGGTCTCCGCGGTTGAGTGAAAACGCCTTCACCGCACCAATGCCTCGTCGACTGCTCCCCGAGGCTCGGCCCGTTCGCCGATCTCGAGCCGTCCCGTAGCTGAATGATCAATGAGAACTGCCCTCATGCTGTGCCCCAATACGACGGAAAGAAAAGGTTCATGGGGCGTATTTGGGCGCGTAGCCGGCGCTGAATCCGAAGACCCACCCAGGATCGGAGGCTCCTCCCGCCGACGGGGCTCCATCGGTGAGGGCGTATTTGCGCCAGAACGCCCACCCCGCGTTTGCGCGCAGTCGAAATCTGCCTCCACGGGTCTCGAGGAACGGGCGCAACGCCGCGAGGCGGTATGTCACGACGACGTCCTCGACCTGGGCGCCGCGCACGCTGTAGGACTCGCTGGATAGCTTCAAGGCGACGCCTACTTGCAGCAGAGCGTTCATCAGTGGTGCGCGAATCTCGGCAAATTGCGGCAATGAGATGGCCACCTTGAGGCGGTCTCCCCCGTACCGCGCTCGGATCAGAGGGAAGACCAGAGCGCCTCGAGGCGTGGCGGCGTAGGCTGCGCCGAAGCCGACGGTCCATGGCGCCTTGAATGTGAACTGGGCCCAGCTGGCGCCGCGCGTCCTGAAGTGCCGGGCGCCCACTCCTTTCACGAGGTCTCCGTAGAGCCCTCCTCGAACGAACGCCACGAGGCTCCAGCGTTGCGCGAAGCGCACCTTCGTGCCGGGCTGCCAGAACAAACCGTGAAGGGAGCGGGCAGGCCCTCCGAGGAGCGCCCCCAAGATGTCCCCGTCAGCGGCAAGCGTGTGGAACTGGAAGCGATTCGTCAGCACCCAGTGATCCTCGCTGAGAACCAGCGGATTCAGACTGACCTTCAGGCCGCCAGCCATCACGGCGGACTCAGTGACGTCCGGAAGTTCGCAGTCCGTCAGTGCTGTGCTCGGTGACGCGTTGAAGAAGACGTCGAGCTCAGTGGCCTCCGCCAGAGCCCCACCGAGGGCGAGCAGCAGCGCCGCGATCACTCGGCATCCAGGAAGGCCTGAACCTGTGTTCGAGCGTTCTCGTGCAGCCCCACATGTCCGTCTGCCACCCTCTCGAACGGGAATTCCATCACTCCGCGAACGCTGTCCCGGACGATGTCGTAGTCGGTGTAGGTCCCGCGGGGGATTCGGTTCATCGTCCCTCCTCGACCGACAATGGTGTCGCCGGTGAACAGGACGTCTTCGTAGATGTACATCGCCGACCCATGGGTATGCCCTGGCACGTGCAGCGCGCGAACCGATACCCCGTCAATCGCGAGAAGCTCCCCGTGGCTGAACTCCGTGAGGTCGGCCGGGACATACGCTTCCGGCGCCATCATGGTCGACATTCCCGCCATCCATCCGAGCTCGGCCTCCCCACCCGCCAGCAACTGCGATTCGCCCGGGCCCACGATGACCCGAGCGTCCGGGAACATGCGGACCGCAGCTGTGTGGTCGAAGTGGGCGTGAGTGAGCAGAATCGCATGCACCTTCCGGTCCCCGACCTCCTGTTTCAGCGCTTCGGCAGCCGCATCCCAGCCCGCATCGACAAGCACCACGCCGGTCTCTGTCGTGATGACCCAGGCCATGGACATGCCAGCGTCGACCCCCACAATGCCGCCGTCTCCGGCCCGTGACTGATCGGGAATGGCCACGCGACCGATGTCGAAGATGGCTCCGGCGAGCAGGACCAGCACGAGTCCTCCGCCCAAGGCGACGGCGATGTTCGTTCGGTTCATTGGGCATCCAGGTACGGGGAACGGGCTCGGGAACAACCAGCCACCCAAAGATAGGATGCATGAACGCATAGGGCCGCCGGCAAAAATGGGTCGAATTATGCTAATTTGCATAAATGAACTGGGATGACATACGCATCTTTCTCGCTCTGGCCCACGCCGGCACCACGACCGACGCGGCGGCACGTCTGGAAATCAACCAATCCACGGTGTCGCGCCGTCTGAAGCAGCTCGAGCTGGCCGCTGGAATTGCGCTGTTCGAGCGCCGCTCTCGTGGCCTGCTGCTGACGGAAGCCGGACGCGAGATGCTCGGACACGCGGAAGACATCGCCGCCCGCTTTGCCTCACTCCGACGCGGACTCATCGGCCGCGACGTGCAGCTCGCAGGCAAGATTCGCGTGTCGGTGGGGGACTTCCTGGTCGAGCCGCTCACCCCTGCTTTGGCGGAGTTCGGAATCCGCTACCCAGACATCGAGGTCGATCTGGCGGTCACGAGCGAGACGGTGAGCCTCGAGCGTGGAGAGGCCGACGTCATCTTCCGCCTGTCGGAAGCTCCGCCATCGCACCTGTATGGCCGTCGAGTCGCGAAGGCGGGCTTGGCGGTCTATGGCTCGCACGCGCAGTTCGAGCAGCTGGAAGAGCTGGGTCTGGCGGGCTTGGACTGGATTCGCTGGGCCGATCCCTGGAGCGGCATTCCCCCGGAGCGCTGGATTGACGCGAACATTCCTGCAGAGCGCTGCCGAGCCCGAATCGATAGCGGAATCGCCTCGCGGGAGTTGGTCGCGGCTGGGCTGGGAGTGGGGTTTCAGCTCTGCCGAACCGCGGACTTGGATCCTCGCCTTCGCCGGCTGAGTGAGGCGTTTGACTTCGGCATGTCGCTGTGGCTGCTGACCCACCGCGATCTCAGACGAACCGCCCGTGTGGCGGCCCTGATGTCGTTTGTGGGCGATGCGCTCATCGCACAGCGCAGGAGTTTCGAGCAGCCGCGATGACGACGCCCATTGCGCGGAGGGCGTTTCGGGGGTGAGCTGTAGGGGTGGTAGAATTCCAGCAGGAGTGCCGATTGAGCCTGCTCGACCCTCAGGAACTGCGAAACTACGCGAGCCGTGACTGGCAGGCGCCGGAGCGACTTGCCAGGAGGCAGCGCGCCCGGCAGCCAGTCGACGTGAAGGTCGCGCTCGCCATCCAGCTCTACGAGGCAGCCAGAGCTACGCGTCGGGATTGGCCAGACGAATCCACTCGCCAGGCCGACCGCTCATCGCACGAGCGCGTTTGTGCCCTGCTCGCGAAGGCCCCACATGTCGGCTCTCGGTGACGCACTTGCGGTTCTTGCCACCGTGTTGGATAGCAGAAAGCTCGGCTGGTTCGTCTTCGGCGCCCAAGCGGTAGCAGCACGCGGAGCACCCCGAGCAACACAGGACATCGACATCACGGTGCATGTCGACCGGGCGCAGCTCCCTGAACTCGTGAGTGCACTCGAGGCCATGGGAATCCGCCATCGCCACCCCGAAATCGCCGACGAGCTGCTTCGAACGGGCGCTGTGCTGCCGTTGATGCACTCCTCCGGAATGGAGGTCGACTTGGTGCTCGCAGGCTCTGGGCTCGAAGCCATTGCATTGGCGAGGGCGACGCGGCTGCCCATGGACGGGGTCACAGTCCCTGTCGCTCACGCCACGGACCTCGTCATTATGAAGGTTCTCGCAGGTCGCGGAAAGGACCTCGACGACGTCCGCGCCTTGCTCGCTAGTGGAGACGTCGATGTGGCCGAGGCGCGGGACCTATTGGGGCAGCTGGAGCGGGCACTCGGTCAGTCCGACCTGCTCCCGCTACTCGAAGACGCGATTCGCGACGTCGGTGAGTGAGTGATGAATTTTTCACTTTGCCCGAAAACTCGCCTCGAATCTCGGTATATTCACAGACATGGACGTGCCAGCGACCACCTGATGACGACGCGAACGCCCCCGCCGTCCTCTCGGGACAGCGCATCGCGACAAAAGCGCCGCGCCCATCGTGAGAGTGCACGTTTGAGCGTCCTCTAGCGCTGGCAGCATCCTTGCAGAAGAACAGACCGACTCGAGACGCCTTTTGCGTCCCTGTCGTTTTTCTCCTGTTTTGTGAGCACGCATATGCCCGCTATGTCTCGTCGCACGGCCCACTCTGGCCCCGAAGTAGCCTCCCCCGAGACCGGCAGCAGCGCCCCGGACTGGGCGAATGACATCGCATCTGCTCGCGGCAACAGCGCCGCGATGGAGATGATCACCGGCGACTCGATGACCGAGGAGGAAGCCAGCTTCTTGCTGGACGGCGCCGCGGAAGAAGAGTCGGAAGAGCGAGTCGGTGACGGCCCCGCAGTACAGCCCGAAGCGGAAGCCGAGACCGAGACTGCCACGCCCTCCACCCGACCAAACGGAAAGCTCGGGCGCGTCTACGACACCCACAAGATCGACACGGTAGGCATGGAGAGCCAGGCCACGAGCGAGCATGCCTGGTCCATCGACTTCTTCAAGCGCACCTACGCGGCCAACAGCTCCCGGTATGCATCGGTGGCGGCCCAGACCGGTGTTCCCGCGAAGCTCATCGCCGCCCTGCACTTCCGCGAGTCGTCGATGAACTTCAGCACCTACCTGCACCAGGGTGACCCGCTCGGCAAGAAGGCGGTGAACCACCCCAACAACATTCCGATCTTCTACGAGTGGGAGAAGGCCGCGGTCCACGCCTTGAACCAGAAGTCAGGCACCGCAGACGCGCTCAACATGGACGAGACCACCACAGACCCGGCTGCACTGGCCACCTATGCGGAGCGGTACAACGGACTGGGCTACCACAACAAGGGCAAGCCGAGCCCCTATGTCTACTCGGGAACGGACGTCTACGAGGGCGGCAAGTACGTGCGCGACGGCGTCTACGACGCGAGCGTGTGGGACCGGCAGCCCGGTGTCATGGCCCTGATGGGCTCGGTGGATGGCATGGAGACCAGCGACGAGTTCGCAACTCCGCAGACCGCCGAGGAGGCTTGGCAGGCAGTGGTGGATGGCCACCAGTTCCTGCGTCACGGTCAGCGAGGTCCCGCGGTCAGGGCACTGCAGGAGAAGTTGGTCGAGGCCGGACATCGCATCGGCGTCGATGGGCACTTCGGCAACGGCACCCGGAGCGCTCTGATCGCCTTCCAGCTCGCACAGGGGCTCGAGGCCGACGGCCGCGTCGGGCCGAAGACAGCGGCAGTCCTGAGCTCGCCCGGCCCCGCCGAGGAAGCACCTGCCGAGGAAGCACCGTCCGAAGAAGCGCCCGCCGAGGAGGCTCCGGCGGAAGAGGCTGCCGCGGCTGGAACGGAGACCCTGTCCGCTGGCGAGCAGCTGTGGCGGGCCGTGAAGGACGGCGGGATGTTGCTGAAGCAGGGGCTGCGCAACGAATTCGTGAAGGAGCTGCAGAAGCGCCTCGTCGAGGCCGGGCAGCGCATCATTGTGGACGGCGACTTCGGACCTGCCACGCGGCGGGCCGTCATCGCGGTCCAGCGGGCTCTCGGTCTTTCCCCAGACGGCGTGGTGGGACCGAACACCGCTCGCAAGCTGTGAACCAGAAACGCTGAGTGTCGTGGTGCGGGTTGACCGCGACCGGACCGATCAGCGAGGACCACCGAAAAAGCGCTCAGATCACACTCGGCCCGCGCCGATGAGTGAAGCGTGAATGCAGACCGGGCAAGAGCGCTGATCCTGTGGACCGATGGTGTGTCGGGCGCTGCAGATCTGCACGGCCCGGAACAGCTCCAGCGGCGCATGCTCTTTCTCGCCGTGACGCTGATGTCCGGCGTCTGCGGGATGTGGTCGGCGGTCTACATCGCCATGGGCCTGCCAATCCTCGGCATGTTGTGTGGGGGCCTTGGGCTGATCTGTCTGGGCGCCATCGGAACGACGCGCAGCCACCCGACCACCACCCGGGAGATCGTCCTGGCCGCATCGGTGGGCCTGCTCTGGTATGTCGGTCTGCTGATGGACGGCATCGGCGGTCCGATGACCATCTGGTTGCCGACCATTCCGTTGTTGACACTGTCCGTCGGGGGAGTGCGGACCGCAGCGAGGTGGACCGCCATCACCCTTGTCGTGCCGGTGAGCTGGTACATCGCTCAGCGCTATGGCCTCGTCAGCTTTGTCATGCCGATCGAGCAGAACCTCTTGGCCGTGGCTCAATCAGCCTCCGCCATGAGCTTCGGATTCGGGTTGGTCGCAGTCCAGCACAGCGCTCACACGACAACCCACGAGACACTTCGGGAGGAAGTGACAACCCGAACCGCCGCAGAGCGGGAGGCAGTGGACGCTCGTCAGGCTCAATCCCGCTTTCTGGCAGTGATGAGCCACGAGATCCGCACGCCGCTGAACGGGGTGCTCGGTCTGATCGAACTGCTGCTCGACACCAAGCCGGACGAGCAGCAGCGGCGCTACCTGACCGTCGCGCAGAGCAGTGGTCGGGGACTGAGCGTCCTGCTGAACGACCTGATGGACTTCGCCAAGATCGGCGCAGATCGCCTGACCTTGGAACGCACCGGGTTCAGTGTGAAGGAGACGTGCATTGAGGTCGTAGGCGTGTGCACACCCATCGCCGAGAAAAAGGGAGTCGCCGTTCGATGTGAGATCGCCGAGTCGCTTCCCGACCACGTCCTCGGCGATCCCGCCCGCATGCGACAGAGCGTGCTGAACCTGGTGGGCAACGCCGTGAAGTTCACAGCGCATGGCGAGGTGGTCGTATCCGTGACTTGGCAGGACGACTTGCTCGAGATTGCAGTGCGCGACACCGGCATCGGCATGACCGAAGAGTCGCTACAGGTGGTGTTCGACCCGTTTGTGCAGGCGGATGCGTCGACAACACGCAGACACGGCGGCTCCGGTCTGGGGCTCGCCCTCACTCGAAAGCTGGTCACGGCGATGTCGGGCACTGTGAGCGTGCAGAGCACCCTCGGTGTGGGAACTCGGTTTGTGATTTCCGTCCGGGCCGAAAGAGCGGAACGGGCCGTCGAGCCGACCGACGACAGCGCTCGGGTGGCGCACACGGGGCTCATTCTCGTCGTGGACGACGAGCCGATCAACCGCATGGTCGCGCGAGGGCTCATTGCCCGGCTGGGGTTCACCGTCGACGAGGCCACAAATGGGCAGGAAGCGCTGCTGGCGGTGGCCGAGCGTCGACCCGCCCTCGTCCTCATGGACTGTTTCATGCCGGTGATGGACGGCTTTGATGCCACCCGAGCCATCCGAGAGCGGTTTCCGGATCTGCCGGTCGTCGGACTGTCAGCAAGCGCACGCCCCGAAGATGTACAGAAGGGCCTCGAGGCGGGCATGAGCGGCTATCTACGCAAGCCAATCAACGTCGCCGAGCTCGAGCAGATGCTGGCCGACATGGCTGGAAAAAACCAGGCAGACGGCAAGCAAGCTGCGGCGAGCTGACTGCTTCCAGATGTCGGCAAAGTTGTCGAAGAGGGCCCACACGAGCTTGGGGTCGTGAGGGATGTCGCGTGTAACGCTGAACCTATGCATGATTTGCTCCGATCGTTCGACGCTGCATTGCGCCGCTGGATGAAGCTAGTTTCCGTACCATTGCAAGTACATCCGAAGGTTTGCGGGTCAGACTTGCAATAACGCAAAAACTCAACTTGCGTTTCTGCGGATGCCGTCCGCACAACTTCCAATGTACCGACGCGAATAGGGCGCTAGCTTCACCTACGAAAGCAATGGGGGACAGAGCAATGACCATCCGCACCGTCGACGTCGCCGTACTCAGCGCCGACGTCGGTCGAGTCAGCGGGTTCAAGCCCCCGGTCCGTTGATTCCGCCCGGGCAGTGTCACTGCCGGTTGAGGTTGCGCGTATATCGGCCAAACCTCCTGGGAGAACCACCATGCGTTTACCTGGCGTTCTGGCGCTCGGACTGCTCATCGCCCCCTGTTCGGCGCTCGCTGGCGACAATCTATTTGGAAGCTTTGACGTGTCTGTCGGGCTGGGCGGCGCCGGTCCGGCGCTGTTCCGCGACACGGCCGACGGCGTCTTGGAAGACACCTCGGTGTTCGAGTATGGCACCCGCCTGGGCTTTCGATTCGGGCAGGCCGATCTGGACCCTCACCGCTTCGGGCTGACCGTCGGCTACCACGCTCTCGCTCGCTCGACATCGCGCAAGCTCGGCGCCGTCGACCCGCAGCTGGTCTACGCCACCGGCGACAGCCTCGAGATCCAAGCTGGACTGGGCTATCGCGTCGCGCTTGCGGACGCGGGCTTCCTCGCGCCGGACGGCGCCAATCGCTACGGCGGCATGCTCGGCAGCATGGAGCTGCGCAAGGCCTTCCGTCCCGAGGACGGGGAGATGCCTGTGGGGGTGACCGCCAGCGTCTTCGCAGAGGGCGTGCTTACCCTGGCCGACCCCGTCTATTCCACGACTTTCATCGGGGCGCGCATCGAGCTCGCGTTCTTCAAGACCCGCTAAGGAGACCCACCATGCGCCGTACATCCACCATCCTCTTGCTAGCCCTCTCTTGCTCGTCCCTTCCACTGCTGCTCAACGCGTGCCAGGTCGCAGACGGAGACATCGCCGCAAGCGCTGCGCTGACCGCCATCAACCTATCCGCCTCGAGCGACCTGGTCAGCGAGCGCGCTTCCCACATCACCGGCACCATCGACCTCGGCTACACCTCCACCCAGAGTGTCGATGTGGAGATCCTGGACAATGGCGTCTCGGTCTACAGCGCCACGTTCCCTGCGGACAGCGCGCAGATCAACATCGACACCACCGTCGCCCTGCTCTTCGAGGGCTCGAATGTGTTGGTGGCGCAGGCCACATACAATGGTCAGACGGTCAGCCAGTCCCTGTCGCTATCCGTACTGGCCCCGTTGCAGACCCTGACAACAGAGGCGACCACCGACGCACTCGACGAACGCCGCACGACCCTCACCGGCGAACTCGTTCTGGGCTACACCTCCGACGACTTCGTGGCCATTCGCATCCTCGACAACTCGGTGCCGATCTACAGCACATCGTCTGCCTCAAGCTCACTGTCCATCCCCATCGACGCCACGCTCGACCTGCTCTTCGAGGGCGCCAACACCCTGACAGTCGAGGCCAGCTATGCGGGGCAGACGATCAGCCAGTCTGTATCCGTCAACGTGCTAGGACCGGTGCAGGACCTCACCGCCCAAGCGACCAGCGACACCCTCGACCAGCGTACCAGCCGCGTCACCGGCGATATCACCCTCGGCTACACCTCCGACGACTTCGTGACCGTGAGCATCCTCGACAACTCGGTGCCGGTGTACAGCAACACGGTTGCTGCAGATTCGCTGTCCATACCCATCGACGCCACCGTCGACCTGATGTTCGAGGGCGCCAACACCCTCACGGTCGAGGCCGAGTATGCCGGCTCGCTGGCCACCACCTCGATCGATCTCACCCTGCCGAGTGCCCTGCAGGCCTTCGAGCTGAGTCCGGCTTCCAGCTCAGTCACCGAGCTCGCCGTCCAGCTAGATGGCACGGCCGCTCTGGGTTGGATGAGCGCCCAAGACGCCGTGCTCACCATCCTGGTCAACGGTCAGTCAGTCTCGACCCAGAGCTACGACGCCAGCGCCAGCCTGGATCTGAGTTTCTCGGAGCGGCTACCGCTGTCTCTCGAAGGCAGCAACACCATCGAGGCGCGCCTGTCGTATCAGGGCAATGTGCTCTCGGACAGCTTCAACGTCACCGTGCCCATCGGCGTCGAGTCGCTAAGCCTGATTCCGAATTCCAGCCCGCCGACCACCCTCTCGACGCGGGTCACGGGCACGGCTGCGCTGGGCTACACCTCGGACCTGCCCGCCCAGCTGGACATCTGGGTCGAGGGGGACCTGGCCTTCACCCAGATCTTCGACGCCACGGCGTCGACCACGGTGGGCTTCGACACCACCGTCGCGCTGCCCCATGCCGGCGACAACGAGATCATCGCGACCCTGCAATATGGCAGCACCACCCTGACCGATGGCTTCACTGTAGCGGTCGCCGGCGCGATTCAGGACTTCTCGCTGAGCCCCGCGTCGGGCACCGTCGATATCTATGAGACGTCGGTCACCGGGTCCGCCACCCTGGGCTACACTTCGGATGTACCCGCAGTGCTCGACGTCATGGTCGACGGGTCCTCGGTCTATACCCAGACCGTCGACGTCTCTTCGAACGCAACACCCTCGCTCTCGGCGACGATTCCCCTCACCCATAACGGCGACAACGAGGTCACCGCCCGCCTGTCATACGACGGCGCGGTCTACACCGATGGCTTTACTGTCGCGGTGGCCCCACCGAGTCCCGTGGTGACCTTTCCCATCTCCACAGGCTGGAATGAGGACTTCACCGATGGCGTCAGCATGGTCGTCACCGACGTCATCACCGTCGATGCCCAGACCGGCTGGCAGACGGACGGCGTGTCCTTCTCGACCGACGGCGGCCTCACCTGGATGCCCGCCATCTCTAAAGGTGGGGGTGACTGGGAGGTCTCGTTGCTGAACCCCACCATCCTCTCGCAGCCCATCGTGCTGCGCGTCGACAGCTCCAACAACGGAACGACTCACACCACTTACTCCTACGACACGGTGAGCGTCGATCCGCGCTTCGACTGTGGTGATTCCGGCGCCATGCTGCCTTCCAACGACTTGATCCAGGATAACCGCGAAGAAGTGCGAACGATGTCGGGCTACTTCAGCGATCCCAACAGCCTGCACAGCGTCAACTTTGTGATCTCTGGACGCTTTGAGGGCGACGACTACACAGTGGTTGGCCAGAATATGGTGCACGGGCCGATGTTTATCGACACGCTGTTCCGCGTCGATCGCCTCAAGTGCGGTGGCAACTGCCAAGACCCTTACGACCTCGAGGTGTTCGTCGATGGTCAGTCCGTTTGCTCAAGGGGCAACTACGGCGACGTGATCGAGTACTAGGTAGGACGCGCACTGAGCGGGCCGGGTTCGCGAAGCGAATAGGGAGAGCGTAGGTTCACACTTCGATTCCACCCGGTGGTACATTCCGCTCGATGGAGCTATCTAGCGAGCCAGCAACGCGCAGCCACCGGTTCGGCGTCATCGGCGTGGCAACTGGTGCGGCCTTTTGGCTGATCGAAGCCGGCATGCACGGGTACATCTTCGACGGCGGCGGTCTGGTGGCGAACCTCTTTCCGACCGACCCCAACGAGCTGTGGATGCGCAGTCTTGCCGCCGGGCTGATCGCCGCTGTTGGCATCGTCGCACAGATACTCGACGGCCAAGGTCGACAAGCCCGCCAGCGCGCAGCCACCTTGGCCCGCGCAGTAGAACAGGCGGGCGACGCCATCGCAATCACCGACGCCGAGGGGCGTATCGAATGGATCAACGCAGCCTTCAATGAGCTAACTGG